>JASHWW010000141.1 GCA_030043855.1 Thermoplasmata archaeon | reverse complement strand
CCCGGCTCGGCGACATCTCCCGGAAGGCTGTCCCGAGATGTAAATGTATCGTATTCCGGGGTGCGGATCCGCCGGCTCCTCGAGGTGGGACGCCGACCGGCGCCTACCGCGCGATACGGACCCGGTCGCCGGTCCAGGCGAACTTCAAGCGTCGGCGGGGTTGCCAGACCTTCCGCCGCTGCCAGAGCGCCCCGACGAGCAATGGGAGCCCGATAGAGGCCTCCACGTGAGCCATCGATCGGGTCGCCGTCTTGGAGATCTTCCCCCACGACTGGGCCTCGTCGAGCGTGCTACCGGAGAGCCCGCCCCAGTGGGGTACGTCGGTCGTGAGCTGCAGGGCGTAGTAGTGACCCTCGCCCTCCCGGCCGAAGGCGTAGTTCGCCATCACGATCCCGTCGTTGATCCAGTTCTTCGGAGTGCCGCCCCCGATGTAGGCGACCGCGGTCCGCGGCGAGTTCGCCAGGATCTGGACCAGCTCGTAGTTGTCCCGGACCGCGTCGAGCGAGAACCGTTGGGGTTGGTTCCGGGTCGCCTGGTAGTGCAAGGTGAGCCCGATCCCGATCGAGCTGTCGATGAGCGCGGGAGAGAACACCGGGACGCCTCGACGGGCCGCGGTCGCCAAGATCGAGTCGGGGTCGTTGAACCGTCGCCCGAGGAACTCGAGGTATTCGCGGGAGGAGGCCTGGCGTGCCGGGAACTCCTCCGTGATGCGGCCGATGGTCCGGTCGGTCTCCTCGAACTTCAGTTCGTCCACGTAAGTATCGTAGATCCGGTCGAGGTAGAGATCCCGGAGAACGACGTCGTTCGCGGTTGGGGTCCCCATCCAGTGGCGACCCCCGATCGACTGGTAGAGGTCTTGGTACAGCACGGCCCCGGTGGAGACGACGACGTCGACCAATCCCCAATCGACCAGATCGCGAAGGACCTTGCGGAGTCCGGCCGCGATCAAGGGACCCGCCAATCCGAGAAGGATGGTCGGTCGCTTCGGATCCGTGAGCGCGTTCTCCCAAACCTCGAGACAGCGTCCGAGGTTCCGCGCCTGGATCGACGTGGACTGAAACTGCGTCAGCAGGTCGCCGGCACCCTTCACGCGGGTGACGTCGACCGGCTCTACCGCCTTCTCGAGGAAACCCCGTCGCCGGGCCCGCAGCGACTTCGGCACGGGGGCGCCAATCGCGCCCACCTCATAACCGCTCGCGCGCGGAGAGGGCTCCGCCCGTCGCGTTCGAGAGAATTAAATGCCCGCCGCCGGTGGGAATCGTGAGGTTCCGGGTGTCCTCGATCCCCTCTCCGATTCTCCGCGCGATGCAGGGCCTCGCGGAGCGTTCCGGCCGCACGGTCGTGATCGCCGGACCGCCCACGTCCGGAAAGTCGGCGCACCTGGACGAGATCCGGCGGGGACTGAAGGAGTTGCACGCGCAGGTCTTCGAATTGCGCGGGAGCTACCGGGCGCGCTCGATCCCCTTCGGCGCCCTCGACGGCCTTCGGGCGGACGACCCCTTGGAGGTCCCGTCTCCCGAAGACGCCGACGCGGGAGAGTCGGACGCTCCCGAGGAAACCCTCCCGATCGCACCGATCCCCTACCTCCCGGACCGCGTGCCTCGGAGCCGTCGCAGCCGGGGCGATCGTCCGCGAACCTCGTTCCTCGGGCAGCCGGTCCGTGGCCGCTCGGCGAACGAGGGGGATCCGGACGCGTTCTGGCGTCAGATCCTTCCCTCGATGAGCGGACCGGAAGGGCATCCGGTCGCGATCGTGATCGACGACGGCGCCTTGTTCGATTCGGAGAGCCGCGAGTTCGTATTCTCGCTCTCGCAACGGGCTCGCCTGCGCCCGCTGCTCATCGCGATCGCCCTCGACACTTCGGTGCCGGGCTACATCTCGTGGGAAGAGGCGCTCCTCGGCCGGCTCGACGTCGACTGGGTGCGCATCCCGGAGGGACTGCCCGACCCCCGCGAGACGCATCGCCTCAAGGCGATCTTCGATGACCTGCCGAGCCAGACCCAGCGGATCGTCGGGCTCGTCGCCCTGCTCGGAGGCAGCGTGGGCGAGGTCGTGCTCGCGCGCGTGTCCCGGCTGAACTTCGCGCAGCTGGCCGAAGCCCTCCTGCCGGCCACCGGCGTCGGACTGGTCAAGGCCCAGGACGGCAAGGTCTCGTTCCCGCACCTCGCGTGGGTCCCGCTCTCCGCTCAGTTGCTGCCCGAAGCGGAGCGCAAGGAGATGCATCTGGCGATCGCGAACGCGCTCACCGCCCTCTCGCCGGAGCCGACGCTCGCGCGCCGGATCGAAGTGGCCCATCACTTCTACGCGTGGTCGCGGGGACCGATCGCGCTCCAGCAGCTGCTGGAAGCCGCCGAGGTGAGCCTCGGACTCCTCTCGTTCGATGCGTCGGAAGAACTGTTCGCCGAGGCGATCACGTGCCTACCCGCGCTGGTCCCCGCGGAGCGGGACCGGCTGGAACCGGAGCTGCGACTCCTGCACGCTCGGGCGCTCTTCTCGGCCGGTCGGCTGAGCGAGGGGGAGCTCGAGACCCGGGAGGGGCTCGAGACCGCGCTCCGCGCCCAGGTCGAGGTCGGGACCCTGGCCGACTGGGTCGAGCCGCTCATCCTCATGCTGCGGGTCGTGGGCCCGCGTCCGTCGCTGACCACGGCCTTGGTCGAGCTGGCGGAGCGGTGCCACGACGCCGATCGGATCGAGATCGAGGTTCTGCTCCAGGCGCTCATCGCCGAGTTCCGATTCGAACGGAACCAGACCGAGGAGGCGCGGGC
>JASHWW010000020.1 GCA_030043855.1 Thermoplasmata archaeon | reverse complement strand
GGCCGTCGGCGCCGCCGGGAACGCTCGATGGTCGATCCCGAGACGGTGCAGCGAGGACTCGAAGATGTGGTGGCGCTCGAGTCCCGGATCTGCTTCATCGACGGCAAGCAGGGTCGGCTGATCTACCAGGGGTACGACATCCGGGACCTCGCGGCGAGCTCGACGTTCGAGGAGGTCGCCTACCTCCTCTGGTACGGTCGGCTGCCGACCGCGTCCCAACTCGACGATCTGAAGCATCGATTTGGGGAACTCCGAAACCTTCCGCCGGAGCTGTCCGCCCAGATCGACAAGCTCCCGGCCGACGCAAATCCGATGGACATGCTGCGGACGGCCGTCAGCACGCTTGCCCTGTTCGAGCCGGGGGAGACGAAGCCGGGCGCGAGTTCGATCGGGGGAGCGCAGCGGCTGACCGCCGTTCTGCCGACGATCCTCGGGGAGTTCCACAGGCGCCGCGCCAAGCTCCCTCCGATCGAGCCCCGGCCGGATCTGTCGTGCGCCGCCTACTTGCTCTACGCCCTCCTCGACCGCGAACCGACGGAGCTCGAGGCTCGAGCGCTCGACGTCTGTCTGATCCTGCACGCCGACCATGAGCTAAACGCGTCGACGTTCGCGGCCCGGGTCACCGCGTCGACATTGAGCGATCTCTACAGCGCGATCACCAGCGCGATCGGGACGCTCAAGGGGCCGCTCCACGGCGGCGCCAACGAGCGTGTGATGGAACTGCTCGACGAGATCGGAACCGTGGACCGCGCGGAGGAGGTTGTCAAGGCCAAGCTCTCCAACCACGAACGGATCATGGGGTTCGGTCACCGCGTCTACAAGGTGGAGGATCCGCGTGCGACGATCCTGCGGGAGTGGGCGCGCCGGATCGGGGACGCGAAAGGGAACTTGCGCTACTACGACCTGCTCCGGGCCGTGGAGCAGGTGGTCCACCGGGAGAAGGGGCTCTACCCGAACGTCGATCTCTACTCGGGGGCGGTCTACACCCAGCTGGGGATTCCCCACGACATGTTCACGCCGCTGTTCGCTTCGAGTCGCGTCTCGGGCTGGACCGCGCACGTCCTCGAAGAGTACAACGACCTGCGGCTGATCCGGCCGACCGCCAAGTACGTCGGGGCGACCGACCTCACGTACGTCCCGATTGGGCAGAGACAGTAGTCCGACTCTCCACCCGACGGCTCGTCGGAAGGAATTTCCTCTGGCCACTCCATTGGCTTGCGGGAACCAGGCCGTGCCGCGATCGGCCCTCACCGGCGAGCGTTCGAAGTACCGTGTCGTCTGGACCGCCGTTTTGGGGGTTGTCCCCGGAGCGGCGGTGGCCTCGGTCGGCCTCTCGCCGCCCCCACCGGCGCCGCCGGTTTGCACCGAGCTCGAGTGCGGCCCGATGTTCGCGATTGGAGTTCCCTACAATTGGAACCTGACTGCCAATGGGACCAACAACTCGGAGGGCGGATGTTCGGCTCCCGGCCCGGGCGAGGTCGAGTACTGTGTCCTACTCAACATGGAGCCGGAGGGCGGGAGCTACTCGACCTCTGGCCTCGGGATCGACCTCCAAACACCCGACTGGGCAAACGCCTCCTTCCGAAACGTCACCCTGATCGGTCTTCGTCCGGGAGTGCTAGCGACGTACACCGAGACCGGCGGGTGGGTCGCCGGCACGTTCTCGCTCCCGATACGGCTGAACGACACCATGAACCTCGTCCTGAATGCCGGCGAAGTCCCACCGACCGACTACACGTTCCGTCTCGAATTCTTGAGCGGCGGCATCTGTGAGCTTCAACTGCCGTGAGTTTCGGTGAGGCGATTTCGCGCCGCCTAACGGACGTCGCAGGCGGAGGGAAGCCTCCTATCGCGAACCGGGACGTCGCCCACCCTCGCTGGAAATCCGGTGCACGCTCATGAGGGGGTATCGCAACTCGGCTCGGTGCCCGAGACGGGCCTCGACACGAACCGGACCGTCCCGAAGGCTGACCGAGACCTCCAGCATCTCGGCCGTCAAGTAGCGATACCCGAACCGACCCGGCCCCACGGGGCCACCGCGCCCCGGACGAATTCGGACCCGCGCTTCGACGACGAACGGCTGAAGGAGAACGGCGGCTTCGATCGCCCGGGCCAACGTCACGGCCGTCCGTCGCGCGACGGGAGTACCCAGATACTGATGGAAGATCGCTCCGAGCTTAATTCCGGCCTCGAAAAGCAGGGCTTCCCGTCGGGAGAGGCGGGCGCGGTGGATGGTACGGTCGGGCATCGATCACCCCTCCACCGGATTGTTCCTCCGCGCCGTGAACGGTCCCAGGAGATAGTAGCTCGCGATTCCGATGAGGAACCCGTAGGCGGCTCCCTCCGCCAGCAGGAATAGGGCCGACCCGGTCGCGGGTCGGAATTGCAGCGGGACGAGGGCCAGGGCCGCGAAGGCGGCGGTCAGGGCCATCGGCCACCGCAGCGGCGCGCCCCGCCGGATCTTCGGGTAGGGGACCGGTGCCACCATCATCGCCGAAACGATGAGTCCGCCCGCGAAGACGCCGAGGGGCGCCACGCTCTGGAACGCCGGTGTGTCGTGGAACAGCAGCACGACGATGACGGCGAGCGCCGAAGTGGGCGTCGGCACTCCGAGGAAGTACGGGTGAGCGTGCGCCCGTATCGTGAAGTACGTCAGTCGCGCGATGGCCGCCGCCACGTAGGCGGCGCCGACGAGCAGCGCCACGGTCGACCACGGGGACCAGGCCGAGGACGCCGGATGAACGGCGATCAAGACCGCCGGCGCGAGTCCGAACGTGACGGCGTCCGCGACGGAGTCCGCCACGCGGCCGAAGCGCGTCCCCGGCAGGGAGCTTCGGCGCGAAAACATCCCGTCGAGACCGTCGAACCCGATCGCGATGGCGATCAGGAGCATCGCCCACAGCGGATTTCCGGCCAGGGTGTAGAGTACCGCAGCGACACCGAGCAGACCGTTCGCGAGGGTCGCGAGGTTGGCGAGGATCCGCCAGCGATCGGTCACGGGAGCACCCGCGCGATCGTCGAGAGCCCGGCCGCGACCCGGTCGCCGACCTGGACGACCGGGGCGACTCGGTCCGCCGGCAGGAGCACATCGACCCGAGAGCCGAGGACGATCATCCCCAGCCGATCCCCCTTGCGCAGGACGCTGCCCTCCCCGACGAACGGGACCAACCGGCGGGCGACGAGGCCGGTGATCTGGACGACCTCCACGGGGCCGATTGAGGTTGCGAAGTGGTAGTGGTGTCGCACGTTGCGGTCTGCGTCCGGGCGGAACGCCGCCCGGTATCCCTCGCCGGCCGACTCGGTAGACTCGACGCGGCCGTCGATCGGCGCTCGGTTCACGTGGACGTTCGTCACGTTCATGAACACCGAGATCCGCCAGCGATCGCCCTCGCGGTCCACGGCCCGGATGCGCCCGTCGGCCGCCGATACGACTCCCTCGCCGGGCACGCGGTCCGGGTCCCGGAAGAAGACCGCGAGGAAGGCGACGATCGCCGCCAAGGCGACGAGCCCGCCGAGGAGAGGAAGTCGGGGGAGCGGGGTCGCGAACGCGAGGGCCGCGAGGAGGATCAGGAGGGCTACGACCGGACCGAGCCAGCGGCCCGCGCCCGGGGCGAACACGGGACTACCCGGTGAGCACGATCTCGATGTTCACGCCGTCGGGGACCTGGATCCGCATCACCTGGCGGAGGGCCCGCTCGTCCGCCGCGATGTCGATCAGGCGCTTGTGGATCCGCATCTCCCAGTGGTCGATCGTGCTCGTGCCGCCGCCGTCGGGGCCCTTGCGGACCGGCACCTTCAGCTTCTTCGTCGGGAGGGGGATCGGTCCGTGGATCTCCACGCCGGTCTTGGTGGAGATCTCGCGGATCTGCTTGCAGATCGAGTCGACCTTGTGGGAGTCGGTCCCGGAGAGCGAGATGCGGGCCTTCTGCGGCATCGATGGACCCTCCCCCTGAGGCCGTTCCGGTCCGTCCGCGCGATCACTCGCGCTTCTTGACCTCGACGACGACGCCCGCGGCGACGGTCTGGCCCATGTCGCGGACCGCGAACCGGCCGAGCTGCGGGAACTCCTTGTACTTCTCGATCACGAGCGGGCGCTTCGGCGTGATCTTCACGACCGCGGCGTCCCCGGTCTTCAAGGTCTGGGGGTTCTCCTCGGCGACCTGGCCCGTCTTCGGGTCGAGGCGCTTCTGGAGCTCGGTGAACTCGCACGCGACCTGCGCCGTGTGGCAGTGGAAGACCGGCGCGTAGCCGACCGTGAGCACGCTCGGGTGGTTGAGCACCTGGATGTTCGCGATGAAGCTCTCGACGACCGTCGGCGGGTTCGACACCGGCCCCGC
>JASHWW010000140.1 GCA_030043855.1 Thermoplasmata archaeon | reverse complement strand
GCCGAGCGGAGATCGCTCGGCGATCCGCCGACGAGCTCCCGCCGGACGAGCTCGAGGGCGCGGCGAGCGCCGCCCCCGTCTTCGACCGTGCGGAGGACGATGCGGTCGAGCAGCGGCGCGGGGGCAGAGCGCCCCAGCGCACGCTCGAGGCGGTCGAGCACGATCGCTCGGAGGGCGGGTTCGGAGTACGGCGGCACGGTTACGTACGGTCGGATAGGAAATCGGCCCGCGACGCCGGCCGTCGCAGTGTCGAGCGCCTCCGACGGGCCGGCGAGGATTGTCCAAAGCGGTGGCAGACCGTGTTCGCCCTCGGGCAAGAACCGGTCGGGGTCCCCCATCGCCCGGAGGATCGGACCCAGGTCGGGTCCGCCGATCGCGACGTCATCGAGAACGAGTACGGTCGGTCGTCCCTCTCGCCGCAGGCGTCGGAGGAGGCCGGCCAGGATCTCCGGGACGGGGAATCCGCGACCGTCGAATCCGTCGTCGAGTCGTTGCAACAGCGCAGAGGCGACGCCGTGCGTCCCGCGGGCCGCCGCCGTCCGGACGGCGAGGACCCGAGGCACCGGTCCGGCCATTCCGACCCGGACCCGATCGGCGACCTCGCGCGCCACGCGCCGCGCCACCGACGAGGTCCCGGCCCCCGGCGGACCGGCGACCGCCACCATCCACGGGGGCGGCGAGCGGGGGGTGGGAGGATCGAGGCGACGGATCGCGTCCGCCACCGACAATTCCCGGCCGAGCACCACCGGCGGGAGCCATTCGTTCGCCAGAACTTCGGGGTGCAGGCACGGCAGCATGGGGAGTGGATTACTCCCAATTATAAGAAAACTAATGCATCGACCGACCCCGCGGTGAAAACTGCTATCCCCCACGGTCTTTCGGGAGGCCGATGGCGGTTCCCGGGGAGAGCCGGCCGATTCGTGTCCTGGTCCGAAATCTCCTGCTCGCGACCACGCTCGCCATCGGCCTCTACGTCGTATTCACGATCCTTCGCCATCGCTTCCTGTTCGCCTTCAACGAGCCGGAGACGCTCCTCCTCGAGGCGGGGGCGGTCATCCTCGTCGCGTATCTCGTCGCGCGCGCGCTGACGGGGGCCGCCAACGAGGTGCTCACGCGTCGCGGCCAGGTCTCGCACGGTCACGCCGTCCGGTTGTTCCTCAATCTCCTGATCGCGATCGGTGCGACGTTCGCGCTGTTCGAGCTGGCGGGGGTCTCGGCGCAGTCGATCTTCCTCGGCAGCGCGTTCGCCGGCATCGTGCTGGGCTTGGCGGCCCAGACGGTGCTCGCGAACGTCTTCGCGGGCCTGCTCCTGGTCGTCGCGAACCCGTTCCATCCGGGCGACCGGATCTCGCTCGTCTCGTCCAGCTACGGCGCTCTCGCGCCGAGCTACCCGCACGAGATGCTCTACCCACGGTACTCGGGGGTGGTCGAGGACGTCGGCCTGATCTACACGGTGATCGGGCTCGACAGCGGCGGGGTCGCGAAGGTGCCGAACGGCGTCGTGATCACCGCGCTGATCCTCCAGACCCGCGCGACCCGCTCGCACCGAGTGCGGATGACCTTCCCGCTGGCGACCCCGGTCGCGACGGTCGAAGCGGCGTTGGCCGATGTCGCGCGGGAGTTCCCGCCGCCCTCGACGGCCTCCCGACCCCCGCGGTTGGAGATCGCCGACCTCGCCCCGGCGACGTGGGACGGCGTCATCACGGTCTGGAGCCCGGCGCTCGATGAGGCGGGCGTCCAGGATCGGGTGATGCGCGCCGTCCTCGCTCGCCTGCCGGGGGCGCCGCCGGTCACCGAGAAGCCGCGTCGGCCGACTCCTTAAATTCGCCCGACGCTCGGGCGCCGCCGGTGGTCGTTCGATGGGCTATCGCGTGACCCTCATCCCCGGGGACGGGATCGGCCCGGAGGTGACGGCGGCCGCGCGCACCGTCGCCGAGGCGACCGGGGTCGCGTTCGACTGGGAGGTCGTTCAGGCCGGTGAGGAGGCGATCCGGACGCAGGGGACGCCACTCCCCGACGATGTCCTGGCGTCGGTCCGACGGAACCGCCTGGCGCTGAAGGGGCCGATCACGACTCCGATCGGAAGCGGGTTCCGGTCGGTGAACGTGGCGCTGCGCCAGCAGCTCGACCTGTACTCTTCGGTACGCCCGGCCCGGGCGATCGCGGGAGAAGGGACCCGGTTCCCTCAGACCGACCTCATCGTCGTCCGCGAGGCGACCGAGGGACTCTACTCGGGCGTCGAGCACTGGGTCGATCGGGACCATACGGCGGCCGAGACGGTCAACGTGATCACGCGCAAGGCATCGGACCGGATCGTTCGGTTCGCGTTCGAGCTGGCGAAGCGCGAGGGACGCCGGCACGTCACGGCGGTCCACAAAGCGAACATCATGAAGACGACCGGTGCGCTGTTCCAAACGGCGTTCCAGGCGATCGCCCCGTCGTACCCCGGGGTCCAGGCCGACGAGCGGCTGATCGACAACATGTGCATGCAGCTGGTGAAGAAGCCGGAGGAGTACGACGTCCTCGTGACGACGAACCTCTTCGGCGACATCCTCTCCGACCTCTGCGCCGGGCTCGCGGGAGGACTCGGCGTCGCGCCCGGGGCCCTCTACGGCGACTCGCTCGCCGTCTTCGAGCCCGTGCACGGCTCGGCGCCGAAGTACGCGGGCCAGGACAAGGCCGACCCGGTCGCGGAGATCCTGTGCGTGGAGCTGCTCCTCCGCCACGTCGGCGAACGGGAGGCCGCGAGCCGGGTCTTCCGCGCCGTGTGGGAGACGATCGCGGAGAAGAAGGTCGTCACGTACGACCTCGCGCTGCCGGGCTACACCCTGCGTCCGGTCCCGCCGTCGCGCTGCTCGGAGATGGCGGCGGAGATCGCACGCAAGGTCCCGCTGGTCGACCTCGACGCGCCGCTGCCGCGACCGGCGGGCGCGGGTCTCGGCGAGGACTCGCATCTCGAAGCGTAGACCCCCGCGTCCCGCGGCGGGGTAGGTTTATGGCCGCGGACTCCCGCATTCTTCGGTAGGTGCTCGGTGGCCTCTCCCCGACCCGTCCGAATCCCCCGCGGCCGGCCGACCGCATCGCCCGCCGGCGCGGGTGCTCCGGCCCCGGCGCGGCCTTACGCCGTGGAGATCCGGCCCAACACGTCCGGCACGCGTCGCGCGCGACGCGTCGCGACCTTGTTCCTGGTCGCGATGGCGGCCCTGTACGGGATCCTGGTCGCGTTCGACCGTCTGGCCCCGGGAGGTTCGCGCCCGTCGGCGACCGCCGGCCTCGAACTCTTCTCGGCGATCGCCGTCGTGATCGCCGCGGCGGGCGTCCTGTTGTCGCTCGCGAATGCGCCGCGCGCCGTGGAGCTCCGGCCCGAAGCCACCATCGTGGTCGGGAGGTTCGGGAACCGGCGGGAGTTCCCTCCCGTCGGGGAGCTCGAGACCCGGCTGCTGCGGAGATACCCCACCGGGCTGCTCTCCCCCACGCCCGTGGAAGTGGTCGAGCTGAGCGGGCCCCGCGGGACGAGGGCCTATCTGATGGAACCGGGGATCCTTCGGCGGACCGGGACCGACTGAGCCCGCGGGCCTACTCGAGGAGGTCCTCGAGCTCGCTGGCCACCAGGGTGAGGAGCTGGTCGAGCGACCGGTTCTTCAGCTCGGTGATGTGGCCGGCGTCCGTTTCGAGGCGGGCGAGGAACTCGTCGCCGTCGCGCACGAACGACAGCGACAGGACGTGCCGTCGTCCGCCCGGCAGCGGTACCTCCAGTTCGGGTACCGGGACCTTCTCCTTCGCGGCCGACTTCGGCGCGGGGGTGGTCGGTCGGGCCCCGCCCGACGCCTTCTTCGGCTTCGCGGCGGGCTTCGCCGGCGGTTTCGGCGCCGGCTTCTTGGCCGGCTTCGGCCGCGGGCGAGCGGCACTCTTCGGCGCCGATTTCTGACGTGCGGAGGGTGCCATCCGGGGGGCCTCGCTGCGGCCGCACCAAGCCCTCCTATTTATGGATATAGTGGGCGAACTTCGGCGACCGGGGCCGTCGCCGGTGGAACCGGCGGCTTTAGGGGGATGCGCCCCTCCGGGACCTGCGATGGCGTCGCCGACGGCCGCCCCCGACCGCGGGACGGACGGTGCGCCCGCGCCGTTGCGGCCCGAGACCGCGCTGTTCCTGGCGGGTCTCTGCCTCCTACTCGTCTTCCTCGCGCTCGAGCCGTACCTCTCCTTCGCCGTCTTCGGTTCCGATTCGGGGGAGTACTTCCGGCTCACCTCCGACCTTGTGACGACCGGAACCCTCCCGCAGGGGGCGGCGTACGGCGGGTGGGGGAGCGCCTACCCGGATTTCCCCGGACTCTTCGTCCTCGCGGGCGGCGGAGCCGGGGCGATGCATCTCGACGTCTTCACGGCGCTCACCGTGATCGTCCCGGTCGTCGCGGTCCTCTCGGTCCTGCCGTTGTTCCTGCTGTTCCGCCGGCTCTACCCGCACGACACGGTCGCCCTGCTCGCGGCGGCGATCGGCTCCCTCGCCATGCCGCGGCTGTTCTCGATCGCGCACCCGGCCCCCCTGTCGCTCGGCGACTTCCTCGTCGTCGGCGCGCTGTGGATGCTGGTCGAGAGCCGGCGGGACGTGCGCTGGTTCCTGCCGCTCTCCCTGACCGCGGGAGCCCTCGTCGTGACCCACCACCTGTCGTCGTACTTCCTCGCGGTGAGCGCCCTCGGCGGGATCCTGTTCCTGGAGCTCTGGCGTCCCGGCCTCTGGAGCCGCCGGTTCCCGCTCCGCGAGCTCGTCTTCGTGGCCGGCTTCGTCACCGCGACGTTCGCGTTCTGGTTCTACGGCACCTCCACGTTCGTGGCGAAGGTGCTGTTGCCCGGGGTCGCCGGAGCGAGCGGCGTCGGGTTCGGCGCGTTCGAAGGGACGGGACTCCTCGCGGTGATCTGCGCCGGTCTTCTGATCCGGTGGCGCCGCCGATCGTTCCACCCGCGGCGGGCCTGGGTGCGTCTTCCGCGCGACACGTCGGTCGTCCGGGACGCAGTGATCATCGCGGTCGGCGTCTTCGTTCTGGTCGGCGTGATCGTGCTCGTCCCGATCCCGGGGACGACGCAGACGACCCGACCCGCCGCGATCCTCTGGTTCGTCCCGATCCTGATCCTCGGGGTCTTCTGCGGCGGGAGCCGTCGGATCCTCTCGCCGTCGCGCATAGGACCGTTCGTCCTGGCGTGGGGCGGGGTCCTCGGATTGTCGGCGGTCCTGTTGCTGGCGGCGGCCGAGGCGCCGTCCGGGGCTCCCGGAGGGGCGGCGTTGCAATCGATCTCCGCGACGCTATCGCCAGAGCGGGCGGTGGAGTACTTCTGCCTCCCCCTCGGCCTCCTGGTCGGGATCGGCATGGCCCGCTTCGTGGCCCGGGCGGGCGACCGCGCCGGGCGCCGCGCCGCGGTGGCGGCGTCCCTCGGGATCCTCGTCCTGCTCGCCGCGAACGCCGCGATCGTCTATCCGCCGCAGAGCGACTTCGGCGGCTTCCAGGAAGGGCTGACCCACGGCGACGAGGGACTGTGGCTGTGGGTCGGGATCGCCGCGCCGTCGACGTGGGCCGTCGCCTCCGACCACCGGCTGAGCTCGATGGTGTTCGGGTTCGACGGCAACCCCGCCACGTGGGTGACGACGCCCGCGTTGTTCACCGGGTCGAACTGGTCCGCCGCCGCGTCGGAACTGCGGAGTGTCGGTGCGCCGAACCCCGCCACGCCGCGGCCGATCGATCTCGTGCTGGTCGATTCCGTGATGTACAACGGGGTCGCGCTGAACCCCGCGGGCGAAGCGCTCCCGCTCTCGTCGGCCGCGATCGCGTGGTTCTCCCAGCTTCCGTTCGTGCTGCTGTACGAGAACGGGCAGAACGTGGTCTACCTGGTCGACGGCCCGCTTCTGCCGTCGGGATAGGGGACCAGCGACCCGTCCCGGCGCCAGAGGAAGACCGGCGTTCCGCCGTCGCGGTCCAGCTCGGCCAGGAGCCGCCGGGCCCAGGCGAGCTTCGCGCGCTTGCGGGACTGCGCGTCCGGGGTCGGCTCGTCGACCCGATCGAAGTCGAACCCCCACAGGAGGATCCGACGCGACCCGCACGCCTCGGCGAGGTAGGCGGCGCGGTCCCCATCGGTGAATCCTCCGACGTCCAGCAGCTCGTCGGTCGGAGGTCCGGCCCACGACCCCGCGAGCTCCCCGGGGAATTCGGGGACCCACGCCTCGAGCGCGGGGAGATTGTCCCCGTGCGCGTGGACGACGACGACGGCCCCCTGCCGGTTCGCCGCCACCTCGGACGGTACCGGTCCGTCGAGGTCCGTGACCACGACGGTGGGAACGAGGCGGGCCGCGAGACACGGTTCGGTGCCGCCGTCGGCGGCGACGATCGCCGGTTCGGGGGCGGTGGCGGGCAACCGCCAGACCGGGGGCGGCCCCGCCGAAGGGGCCGCTCCGACCACGATCGCGTCCCGGCCTTCCAGGCGGGCCCGCAGGCGGGGGAGCGGGGCGTTCCGGGCTTCGGCCGGGAGCAGCCGGAGGAGCGCATCGGCCGATTCCCGCTCGCGATCGAACGGGAATCCGAACTCCGTCCGGATCGCGTCGTAGCGCGGCGCCCACCGAGAGTATTCCACGGTTCCCGCCGAAACTCCGAGGTACGCTTTATAATGAAGTTCCGGCTCCGACGAACCGGAGATTCCCCGTGATGCGACCCCTCGCACAGGACATCCTGGCGCACCTACCGAGCGAAGCGAAGCGGACCCCGGAGGCCCCCCCTCCGTCGAACGACGACGCCGAGCTGGAGGCGGTCCTCGCGTCGCTGAAGACCAACATCAAGGTCGTCGGCTGCGGCGGAGGCGGGTGCAACACGATCAACCGACTCGCGGAGGAGGGGCTCTCCGGCGCGGAGATGGTCGCGTGCAACACGGACGCCCAGCACCTGCTCGCGATCCACGCCCCCCGCAAGATCCTCCTCGGCCGGCGGCTGACGCGCGGGCTCGGGGCCGGCGCGCTCCCGCAGATCGGCGAGCAGGCGGCGCACGAAGCGGAGGACGAACTGAAGAAGGCGCTCGGGAACTCCGACATGGTGTTCATCACCCTCGGGCTGGGTGGCGGGACCGGCACCGGTTCGGCACCCGTCGTCGCGCAATGCGCGAAGGACGCGAACGGCGGAAATCCGCTCACGATCGCGGTCTGCACGCTCCCGTTCGCGTCGGAGGGGCTCGTCCGGCAGGAGAACGCCATGTGGGGGCTGGAGCGCCTCCGCGCTTCCATCGACACCGTCATCACGATCCCGAACGACCGCCTGCTCGAGCTCGTTCCCCGTCTGCCGATCCAGACCGCGTTCAAGGTCGCCGACTCTGTCCTCGCCCGGGCGATCCGCGGCATCACCGAGATCATCACGCGCCCGGGGCTGGTCAACCTCGACTTCAACGACCTCCGGACGATCATGAAGGGGGGCGGCGTCGCGCTGATCGGCATCGGAGAGTCCGAGAGCGAGAACCGCGCCGAGGACGCCGTGCTCGAGGCGATCAACTCCCCGCTCCTGCACGTCGACATCGGCGGCGCCACGGGGGCGCTCATCAACGTCACCGGCGGTCCGGACATGACCGTCAGCGAGGCCCAGAAGGCGGCCGAGGTCGTGCAGAAGGCGGTCAGCCCGACCGCCCGGATCATCTGGGGGGCGGCCGTCGACCCGACGATGCAGAGCACGATCCGGGTTATGCTGGTGGTAACCGGAGTTAAATCCCCCCAGATTTTCGGGGGGGCGTCGTCCGGCGCGGCTCCCCAGCGCAAAGCGGGGCCCGAGCTCGACGTCGTGCACTAGGGTAGCCCCATGGCGTTCCTCGATCGCGCCCGCCACGTCCAGGACCAGTTCGACGGCCGGCTCCGGACGTTCGGGCACGGCAAGTACGGCCGGATCCTCCGGATGGCCCGGCGGCCGACCTCCGAGGAGTACGTCAAGGTCCTCGGGGTGACGTGGCTGGGCGCGATCCTGATCGGGTCGACCGGCTTCGCGCTGTACATCTTCTTCACGCAGGTCGGACCCTGGATCTGGACGAACGTCCTGCCGGGACTCTGACGTCGGGAGTGCGGGAGATGGCGGACGGCACCAACGACGACGGGATCGGTCTCCTTTCCGGCGCGCCGCCCCCGACGCCGAAGCCCGCGCCGACCCCGGCGGCTCCCCTCGCTCCGGTCGCCGTCGCCCCCCCGACCCCTCCGAAGCCGTCGGTCGATGCGCTGCTCACCTTGAAGGCGGCCGACGACACGAGCCGGGAGGTCACGGCGGGCACCGTGACGACGCTCTCCGCGGTCCTGACCAGCAAGGCCGCCGAAGCCGTGCCGGTCGAACTCACGCTCGAGGTCGGGTACACGTCCACCTATCCCGGCGAGGGGGCCGAGTGGCCGGTCCGCTGGCTGCCGCCCGGGAAGAAGACGATGGTCGAGCTGTTCCCGCGCAAGGAGAAGGCGTCCGTCCACTTGCCCCCCAACACCGGCGTTCCGCTCACCTTCGAGATCACCGCCCCCGTCGGGGTGCGGTACGGCGACCGGGTCGAGGTCCGGATCGCCGCCGGCGGGGCCGGTGCGAAGCTGACGCTCGCGTGCGTCGCCCGCCAGGCGGTCCTCGCGATCAAGACGTCCCGCGGGTACGAGCGCGAGGTCGCCGACACGCTGCTCGCGCGGGCGGAGGAGAAGGCGGACGTCGTCTTCGCGCTGCTCGTCCCGTCGTCGCTCCGCGGCTACGTGTTCGCCGAGGGGATGAGCTTCGAGGGCGTCCGCGAGATGCTGAAGGGGATCCGCAAGGCGCGGGGCCTCGTCGACGGCGAGACGACCCTCAAGGAGGTCGAACCGCTCCTCGTCCCGAAGATCACGGTCGAGGGATTCGTGGAGGGCGCGATCGTCGAGCTCATCTCCGGGCCGTTCAAGGGCGAGAAGGCCCGCGTGAAGAAGATCGACCAGGCGAAGGAGGAGATCACCGTGGAGCTGATCGAGGCGGTCGTGCCGATCCCGGTCACGGTCCGCGGCGATCACGTCCGCATGCTGGAGAAGGGAGGCGGGAAGAGTGGCAGTTGAGGTGAGCATCCTCGTCGAGGGCGGCAAAGCGGCCGCCGGCGCCACGCTCGGGTCGGCGCTCGGCCCGCTCGGCGTCAACGTCGGTCAGGTCGTCACGAAGATCAACGAGGAGACGAAGCAGTTCGCCGGGATGCGGGTCCCGGTCATCGTGCGCGTCGACCCGAACACGCGTGCGTTCACGCTGGTCGTGGGCCGGCCGCCGGTGGCGGCCCTGCTCCTCAAGGAGGCGAAGAAGGAGAAGGGGTCGGGGAAGCCGAAGACCGAGGTCGTCGGCGACGTCTCGCTCGACGCCGTCCGCCGGATCGCGGACGCGAAGGGGGACGACCTGTTCGGCCGAACCGTCGAGGAGCGGATGAACCAGGTGATCGGCACCTGCGTCTCGCTCGGCCTCACCGTCGACGCGCAGGACCCGCGGGCCCTGCTGAAGGCGCGCGTCGGGGCGCGGAGCGCGGGCGGATGAGCGCCGCCGGCGCGCCCCCGGACCTCGCGAACGCCGAGATCGTCGACTACCAGGTCCTCGACGGCGACGGGCGGTACCGCCTCAAGCTGAAGGACGGCTCGGTGATCGAGGTCCGCCTCGAGCTGATGAACATCCTCCGGGCCGGGAACGACCCCAACACCGGTCTTCCGACGTACGTCGTCCAGTCGGCCCCGCTCGTGCGGCTGGTCGAGTCCCCGAAGGAGCTGCGGAAGCCTCCGCTCCGCCCCGGGGGCGGCCGCGACGGGAAGTCGATCCCCGGGTTCGGCTAACCGCCGTCCGAACCCTCGCGGCCGGTCCCGCGACGAGTCCCGGGCACTCCGCGACGGCGCGCGACGGTCCGGCCCCGCCGGGTTTATGAGATTTCGCCGTCAGGTTAAATACGCCAAGAGGAGTCGCACGGCTCCGATCCCGTGCCGATCCGCAAGGCCCTCCTCTGCACCCTCGGACCCAGCTCGCTCGACCGTCGCGTCATCCGACAGCTCTCCGAGGTCGGGGTCACCAGTTTCCGCATCAACATGTCCCACACGGAGCTTCCCGCGCTCGAGCGGGAGATCCGCCTCATCCAGAGCGCGACCGACGTCCCGATCTGCCTCGACACCGAGGGCCCGCAGATGCGGACCGGCCGGGTGCGGCCGGGGACGACGGTCGTCGCCGGCAGCCGCGTCCGCCTCGTCCCCGACGCCGTGGTCGGGACCGCCGCGACGTTGCCGCTCTCCCCGCCCGACGCGATCGGACGGCTGGCGCCGGACACGCGGGTGAGCATCGACTTCGATTCGGTCGTGCTGCGGATCGACCGGCTGCGGGCCGGCGCCGCGGAGGCGACCGTGGTCACCGGCGGCGAGGTCGGCACGCGGAAGGCGGTGACCGCCTATCCCTCGCCGGCGCTCCCCGCGTTCTCCGAAAAGGACCTGCTCGCGATCCGGTCGGCGGTCGCGCACGAGATCTCGCAGTTCGCGCTGTCGTTCTGCGAGCACCCGGCGTCCGTCAATCAGCTCCGCGAGATGGTCGGGCCGCGGAGCACGATCATGGCGAAGATCGAGAGCCGGAAGGGGGTCCGGAACCTCGGGAAGATCGCGCAGGCGGCGGACGCGGTCATCATCGACCGCGGCGACCTCTCGCGGGAGGTCCGGCTCGAGGCGATCCCGCTGCTCCAGAAGGCGATCGTCCGGAAGGCGAACGCGCTCGGGATCCCGGTCTACGTGGCGACGAACCTCCTCGAATCGATGGTGACGCGCCGGACCCCGACGCGCGCGGAAGTGAACGACGTCATGAACACGCTGCTCGACGGCGCCGACGGACTCGTCCTCGCCGCGGAGACGGCGATCGGGGCGCATCCGGTCGAGGCGGCGAAGATGGTGGTGTCGCTGCTCCGCGAGTACGAGGCGTCGGTCGAGGGGTACCGGATCGAGGACCTGCTCGGCGATCATCCCCTCTCGGAACGGACGATCGACCGGAACCCCCGGGAGTCGTTGTAGGGCGGGCCGGACCCGCGGTCCGGCCCGAGGGGAAACGGTGGGGCCCGGGCGCGGCGGTCCTACTGGACCGCGACCCGGACCTCGGCGGGCGAGGGCGTGGGGTGCTGCTTCGGCAAGTCGAGCTCGAGCAGCCCGTTCTCCACCTTCGCCTTCGCCTCGGCCGCGACGACCGGTTCGGGGAGCTCGAGGCTCCGCCGGAACGCGGTGGAGCGGCGCTCCCGGTACACGTACTCCGGATTCGCCGACTCGGACGCGGTGGCCGACTCGCCCACGATCTCGACCTCGGTGCCGCGGACGCGGATGTCGATCTTCTCCTTCGGGACGCCGGGGACCTCGGCGACGATCCGGTAGGACGCGCCCAGGTCCTGGACGTCGGTGCGGGCCGCGCGGACGACGGGCGTCGCCGACGATCCCGTCGGGGCGGCCGCGTCGACCGGAGCCACGCCCCAGGCGGTCAGGAACCGCTGGCGCAGCGCGTCGAACGCCTGGTCGAAGTCGGTCCACGCGTCGGTCTCGCTCTCGGGCGTTTGGATCTCCGTGCTCATCGAGTTCACCTCGAGATTACATCAAAAGTAAGTTTGCAATACTATAAAAGAATAACGTAGGACCGAATTGCGGAACGGCAGATAGCCCCCTTCGGGTTCCGTCCGAACGGGAGGCGACCCGGAAGATGGCGAACGGCGCGGCGGTGGGCGACCGGAGCACGCTCTCCCGACCGAACCTTCCCGCGCTGTTCGCGGCGATCCGGGCCGCGGGGTACGCCATTGTCGCGCCGACCGTTCGCGACGGGGCGATCGTCTACGGGCCGGTCGAGCGGGTCGAGGACCTCCCGATCGGATGGACCGACCGACAGGACGGCGGAACGTACCGTCTCGTGCGGCGGGACGATGCGGCGGTCTTCGGGTACAACCTCGGACCGACTTCGTGGAAGCGATTCCTCTTTCCGCCGCACGAGCGGCTCTGGACCGCCGAGCGGAAGGAGGGCTCGTTTACGGTCACGCCCGAACCGACCGACACGACGCGGTGGGCCTTCTTCGGCATGCGGGCCTGCGAACTCGCCGCCCTCGACGTCACCGATACCGTGTTCCTGAAGGGGGCCGTGGCCGACCCCACCTACCGGGCCCGACGCAGCCGGATCCTCCGCGTCGCCGTCCAGTGCGGTCAGGCGGCTCGGACCTGCTTCTGCACCTCGATGGGCACGGGACCCGCGGTCACCGGCGGGGCGGACCTGATCCTCACGGAGATCCTGCTCCCGGGACCGCATCGATTCCTGGTCGAGGTCGGCTCCCCGGCGGGCGCGGAGGTGGTGGACCGTTTCGCGGAGTCCCTCTCGCCCGCGGGTCCGGACGACGATCGGTTGGCCCGCGAGACCGTCGAACGCACGGCGGGGTCGATGGTCCGTCGCATGGACCCGACCGGGCTCCGCGACCTGATGGCCGAGAACTTGGACCACCCGCGGTGGGAGATCGTCGCCAACCGCTGCCTCTCCTGCACCAACTGCACGCTGGTCTGCCCCACGTGCTTCTGCAGCACGCAGGAAGAGGTTCCCGACCTCGACGTGCGGTCGGTCGAGCGGTGGCGCCGGTGGGATTCCTGCTTCAATCTCGGGTTCACCGAGCTGCACGGCGCGAGCGTCCGGAAGAGCGGGCTCTCTCGTTACCGCCAGTGGTTGACGCACAAGCTCGGGACATGGCACGACCAGTTCGGAACCTCCGGCTGCGTCGGGTGCGGCCGATGCATCTCCTGGTGCCCCGTCGGGATTGACCTCACGGAGGAGGTCGCCGCGATCCGAGCCGCTCCCCGGAGCTCGGGCGTCGAAGCGAGGGGTCGATGAGCGAGATCTCCGAGGAGGTTCGAGAGGCGATCGGACGGCATCCGTTCTTCGCGGGCCTCGACCCGGCGTTCGTGCGCGAGGCGGCCGTGGGCGCCGAACCGCGGACCTTCGGGCCGGGGACGCTCGTCGCGCGGGAGGGAACGCCGGCCGAGACGTTCGTACTCGTCGTGGCCGGGAAGATCGCGCTCGAGGTCGGGGCCCCCGATCGGCCAACGTTGACCGTGCAGACGATCGGGCCCGGCGAGGTCCTGGGATGGTCGTGGCTCCTGCCACCGCACCGGTGGCGATTCGATGCGCGCGCCGTCAAGGAGACGCACGTGCTCGCCCTGCGCGGCGACCGTCTCCGACCGGCGCTGGCCGCCCATCCGGCCTGGGGATTCGAGTTCCTTCGGCGGTTCGTCCCCGTCCTCGCCGAGCGTCTCGAGAACACCCGGGTACAGTTGGTGGACCTGCATGCTCGGTGATCGAACCGGGTCGCCGGGCGGGGCCTCGGACGTTCCGCTGGCCCCGCTCCCGTACCAGGTGCGGTCGGTCGTCCGGGAGACCCCGGACACCGCGACCGTCGCGGTGGTCCCGCGGGGCAGCCGACGGATCGGCCCGACGCGACCCGGCCAATTCGTGATGCTCTACGCGTTCGGGATCGGGGAATCTCCGATCGGCGTGAGCGACGAGACGGACGGGGTCCTCTACCACACGGTGCGCGACGCGGGCCGGATCACGCACGCGCTCACCCGACTGACGCCCGGCGACCTCCTCGGCGTGCGCGGTCCGTATGGCCATGGCTGGCCGATGGAGGCGGCCCGCGGGAAGGACGTCGTGATCGTAGCCGGGGGTCTGGGACTGCCTCCGCTGCGCCCGGCCCTCCGGGAGATCCTGCGCGACCGGGACGCGTACGGGCGTCTGGAGATCGTCTACGGCGCGCGTACCCCGAAGGACCTCGTCTACTACGCCGAGCTCCAGGAGTGGCGGCGGCGCGCGGACCTCCGCCTGCAGGTGACGGTGGACGCCGCCGGCCGCGACTGGTACGGCGACGTCGGCGTCGTCACGACCCGTCTCCCCGACGCGCGCTTCGACCCCGAACGGACCGTGGCGTTCGTCTGCGGACCGGAGATCATGATGAAGTTCACGGCCCAGGCGCTGGTTGGCCGGGGCGTGCCCGCGGAGTCCGTCTGGGTCTCGATGGAGCGGAACATGAAGTGCGCCATCGGCCTGTGCGGCCACTGTCAGTTCGGCCCGTCGTTCGTCTGCCGGGACGGCCCGGTGCTCTCGTACGGCGAACTCGCCCCCCGTCTCGGCGTTCGGGAGCTGTGAGCGCGATGCCCGATCCCCCCCGCCCCCGACTCGCGGTCTGGAAGTTCGCCTCGTGCGACGGATGTCAGCTTTCGCTGCTCGACTGCGAGGACGAGCTGTTGACGGTCGCCGAACACGTGGAGATCGCGAACTTCCACGAGGCCTCGAGCGCGGTTGTCGACGGCCCCTACGACCTCTCCCTCGTGGAGGGGTCGATCACCACGCCCGAAGACGAACACCGGATCCGAGAGATCCGCGCCGAATCGCGGGTGCTCGTGACGATCGGAGCCTGCGCGACATCGGGCGGCATCCAGGCGCTGCGGAACTTCGCCGATGTCGCGGAGTTCCGGCGGGCGGTCTACGCCCACCCGGAGTACATCGCGACCCTCGCGACGTCGACCCCGATCGC
>JASHWW010000139.1 GCA_030043855.1 Thermoplasmata archaeon | reverse complement strand
TCCCAACACGCTGACCACCCCGTACGGTGGCTGGGGGTACGGGCTGACGGACGAGGCGGCGAACGGGTCGAACATCCTCTACGCGCCGTACTTCGCGATGCAGATGTGGACGGACGCGATCCCGGCGGGGGCGCCCGGCCTCGAGGCGACCTCGTCGCAGCCGGACGTCGTGCACGTCTTCGCGGCGATCGACGGCTCGCACCTCTCCGTCGTCATCGAGAATCGCGTGAACGTGAAGGTCAACGTGACGCTCGCGGTGACGAGCGCGACCTACCACCTGACGTCGATCACGAAGCTCGACCGAACGACCTACGGCATGGTCTACGAACCCAAGTACCACACCACGGTCCTGAACAAGGCGAGCGTCGACACCGTCATCGACCCGGCGTCCGCCGCGGTGACGATCAACGGGTACGGCGTCGCCGTGGCTACCTACTCGACCGCGACGGGGCTGGTCCCCCACGCGGCCCCGACGCACGCGGTCCGGGCCGGTCACGGCGCGCACCGCCACACGGTCGCGGGCTCCGAGGTCGCCGGGACCACCCGACCCGCGGTGACCGAGCTGTCGGACCCCGGGCGGGGCGTCCCGTTCGCGCTCCCGTCGGCCGCCACGACTCCGACCTGGGCCGGAACGCTCGGCCAGCTGCCGACCGTCGCCGAGCCCGCCCGGCCTCGCTCGGCGTGATTCCCGCGGCGCGAGCCGCCCGCTGCGGCGGGCGGTTCGGACCCGACCCCGGCTCGCGCCCTCGGTGACGACGGCCCGGACCCCCAAGGGTCGCGTTCCGCTACCCGTCGCCGCTGTCGCGGACTTCGCGACCCGATTTCGGAAGATACCTATACCCGAATCCGTTCTCCCGTAGGGGGGCCAGACCGGGAATGGCCAAGCGGTCGATTTTGGATCCGGAGTGGGGGCTGATCGAGGCCGACAAGGGTGAGCGCGTCGTCATCCACGCGACCAAAGGGTTCGTGACGTACGATCCGGGGTTGCTCGCGCGCGCCACGGGGGTCGGCGGAGGGAGCGGCTCCGGACGCCAGAAGAAACGGCAGAAGTACAAGGGCGAGGTCCTGATCACGAACCAGGCGGTCTGGGTCGCGAAGGTCGGCGGGCTGTTCAAGAAGCGCGTGCGGAAGTTCATGTGCGCGGTCCACGACCCCGCCTACGCGCACCAATGGGTCCAGGACGCCGTCGGCGCGATCTCCATCCAGAAAGGCCGCTTCGGCTCGCGCCGGACGGTCGGCGTCGAGAAGATGTACTTCGTCACCCGGGTCGACCTCGACAAGGGGATCCTCCGCAAGGGGTTCAACCTCCGGCTGGTCCGGTTCGATCCGACGGGGCAGGCCGGCGGCATCACGCAGGCGTTCCGGAACGTCTCCCAGAAAGTCGACTCGTCCATCGCCGGCGAGGTCTGGGCGGTCCGGTTCAAGAAGATGGCCCCGGCGTACGAGATGTCGGAGGGCGCGCTCCAGGGGGCGCTCAACCAGATGCAGGCCAACAGCGCGCAAATCGTGATTCACCTGCCCGACTGGAACGCCACGGCCGACGCCGCTCGGCAGACGCGCCGGGCGAACATGTAGTCCCGTCGAGGGAGGGTCGAACGTGCAGTCCGACAGTCCGCCCGGTGCGTCGCCCATCCCCCCCGGATACCTCCGCCCGGGGGAGAACGTGATCCTCCAGTGCAAGCCCGATCGGCGGGCGTTCGTGACGATGGGTCTCTTGATCCTGGGGGGGGTCCTGGCGCTCATCTGGCTCCTCGCGATCGTCGGCGCCGGACTCGCGTTCGGAGCGGTCGGGGCGGTCGTGGTCGCGGTCGTCCTGTTCCTCGTCCTGCTGCTCCCGGTCGGCTTGATCATGTTGAGCGCCCTCCGACGCTGGCGCGCCAGCTGGTACGCGCTCACCGACCAGCGAGTGATCGTCGCCGGCACGGGGCTCTCCTCGATGTCGACGGTCGCGACGGACTTCCCGCTCGTGCTGCCCCCGGGGCAGCAACAGGTCGGCGTCACCATCTACCGGGTGAGCCAGGTTTCGGTCCAGCAGGGGTTCTTCGCGCGGAAGGGCGGGTTCGGGAACGTCGTCTTCCTCGCGCAGCCGTCGAGCTTCGTCTGGACCGGGGTCGTCAATCCGGAGCCGGTGAAGTCCCAGCTCTGGGAGTCGTTCGTTGCGATCCAGGAGATGCAGGCCGGGAACCGGGCGGCGTGGGACAAACTGACGGCACGGGCGAGCGAGCACTACGTGGTCGGCCACGAGGACGACGCACGGCGGATGGCGGCCGCGATGCCGGCGCCCCCCGGGAGGACCTCCTCCGGCATGTCGACCGATCGGGACCTCCGCGGGAACCAGGTGCTCGTGCGGTGCCCGTTCTGTGGGAACATGAATCCCGAGAACGTCCTAAAGTGCCCGTCCTGCGGGGCCACGGTCCGGGGACCGCCTCCGCCCGCTCCTCCGTCGTAATCGCTCGCGGGTCCCGGCCCGCCGGAGGTCGTTCTGGGGTCCGGTCGGATCGTCGGCCGACCGGGCGCCCCGCGGGCGGCGGCGCTGGCCCTGGCGGCCCTCCTCGGCGCCGCCGCGGTGCTCGTTCCCCTCGCCGGATTCTCCGAGGGCGACGCGCTGGGCGTCGCTCTCGGGCCGGTGCTCGGGGTCGCGGCACTCGGGTTCCCGTTCGGGGTGTACGCGCTGCGTCCCTCGCGCCCGGGGTGGGTCGCCGCGGCGGTGGTCGCCCCGTCCGTGACGCTCGCGGTGGTCTCCGTCGTGACCGGCTGGCACAACGGGCTCACCGATGAGCCGTACGCGATGCCGGCGTTCGCCCAGCTTCTCGTCGTCCACGGGCAGAACCCGTA
>JASHWW010000138.1 GCA_030043855.1 Thermoplasmata archaeon | reverse complement strand
GGAGTCCCTCCGGCGAATTCGGCCGAACGGCGTACATCGACGGCGGCTACATCGTGAGCGGACGACATGGCGCGGCGGTCCCGGAACCGCCTACGGACATCTAGCCGGGTCGGGTAAATCAAGCCTCGGTCGGGCCGGGACGGCCCCGGGGAGGCACCGGGCACCGTTCGGGGGCTAGGGTCAACTATATAGTCGGTCGCGAACTGTCGTAGGTTGGCCTCGGGCACCGGCAGCCGAACCCCCTGGTGGCACCGTCCACAGACCAGGGGAGGCGGTTGTCCGGTGCCTTCCCTCCCGGGTGCTTCTCCAACGATAGGTTCTTGACGGCCCCGGCCGCCGGTCGGTCGATGACCGGGCTGTTCGGCCCCTCGGAAGACGACCTCGAGCGCCTGCGATCCACCGTCCACTCGCTGGGGACGACGAGCGTCCCCGGGCTCGCGGCCGCCCTCTCGTGGCGGGAACGCAAGGCCGAGCGGCTGCTCGCCCACGAGCTCGCCCGACCCGGGTCCCCGCTCACCTACGATCCCGGCCGCCGGGTCGTCCGCTGGGCCCTCGTGCCGCCGGCTCCCCCCGTGGCGCCGACGGTGCCCGCGACGGCGCCTCCCCTGCCGTCGCACGGGATGCCCCGCGCGCCGCCCCCGACCGTGGTCGGGACGACCTTCAAGACGCTCTGCCCCGCCTGCCACATCGCTCTGATCGCGACCGGGTCGGCGAGCCTCGCGGTCTGTCCGCAGTGCGGACGACTGTCGTCGACCCGGTCCGGCGCCTCCGCCACCCCCAGCACGTCGGCGGCCGCGGCGACCGCCCCCCCGCCCGCGCCGACGTCCCCGACGGTCGTGGAGGCGTCCCGCCCGCCGCTTCCGGACCGGCGGGCCCAGGAGATGTTCGCGGCGTACGTGACGTCCCGTCCGATCCCGTGCCCCAAGTGCCGGACCGCCCTCCACCACCGCGGCGTCAGCGAGTACGGCTGCCCGAGCTGCGGGGAGATCGTCCGGTTCCCGGCGGCGTCGCCACCCCCACCGCTCGGGGCGGCGCCCCTGCCCGCTCCCTGAGCGGGCGGTCTAGAACGGCACCGCGGCGCGGACCTCGCGCACCAGCGTCCCGGATTCGATCGCCGCGGCGACCCGCGCGATGTCCGGCGCCGGGCTCCGGTCCTTGGTCCACGGCGCGACCCGCGCCCGCAACGCCCGCAGGGCCACCTCGCTCCCCCGGCCCCCGGTCTTCGGCCGTCGGAGCTCGAGCGCCTGGCCGGCGACGATCCACTCGACCGCGACCACCCGGCGGGTGTTCGCGAGGATCCGCCGGAGCTTCGCGCCGGCCCACGGGCCCATGCTGACGAAGTCCTCCTGGTCGGCGGACGTCGAGAGGCTCGCGGCGCTCGCCGGATGCACCAGCGTGTCGTTCTCGTTGACGAGGGCGGCCGCGAGGTACTGCGGGACCATGAACCCGGAGCCGACCCCGGGGTCGGCGGCGAGGAACGCCGGGAGCCCCCGGTTGAGCGCCGGATGGACGAGCCGGGCGATCCTCCGCTCGGAGAACGCCGCGACGTACTGGACGGCGATCGCGAGCGCATCGAGGGCGAAGGCGAGGGGTTGCCCGTGGAAGTTGCCCCCGTTGACGAACTCGTCGCCGGGGAAGACGACCGGGTTGTCGGTCACGGCGTTCAGTTCGCGAAGGGCCACCCCGTCCGCGAAGGCGATCGCGAGGCGGACCGAACCGAGGACCTGCGGGAGGCACCGGAGCGTGTACGGGTCCTGTCCGGACCACGTCGCCCGCTTCGCGGAGAGCGCGCTGCCGTCCAGCAACGTGCGGAGCGCCTGCGCGACCTGGCGTTGCTCGGGGGCGTGGCGGACCTCGCCGAGCCGGTCGTCGAGCGCCTCGGGGCTCCCTTCGAGCGCGTCGTAGGAGAGCGCCGCCGCCACCACGGCGGCGTCCAGGAGGTCGCGGGCGTCCGCGACCGAGAGCGCGAGATAGGCGGCCATCAGGGCCGTCCCGTTGAGGATCGATACCCCCTCCTTCTCGACCAGTTCGAGCCGCGGGATCCCTTCCCGTTCGAGGAGCTCGCTCGCGGGCACGGAGGCGCCGGTCGTCGGGTCCACGAACGCCCCCTCGCCGGTGAGGGCGAGCGCCAGGTGGGCGAGGGGCGCGAGGTCGCCGGAGGCACCGACCGACCCCTGCTCGGGGATCCACGGCACCAGGCCGCGGTTGAGGAGGTCGGCCAACCGGTCGACGACGTCGACCCGGACGCCCGAGAGGCCCCGGGCCAGGGAGTTCAACCGGAGCAGGATGAGCGCCCGCACCACGTCGGTCGGGAGCGGCGGTCCGGTGCCGCTGGCGTGGCTCCGGACGAGCGACACCTGCAGCTCCCGGGAGCGGTCGGCCGGGATCGTGGTCGTCGACAACGCCCCGAAGCCGGTCGTGACGCCGTAGACCGGTCGGCCCGAGGCGACGGCGCGTTCCACGGTGGCCCGACTCGCCGCGATCGCGGTCCGCGCGTCGTCCGCGACCCGCACCGCGCGGCCGGAGCGGGCGACCTCGACCAGACCGTCGAGCGTGAGGGAGCGGCCGTCGATCGGGAGGGGTTCGGTCACCGGACCCCCCGTCCCAAACGGCGCGGCGTGGGGACCGTTCCCCTACACCGGGCCAACGAGCTCGCCGCCGGACTTCTGCAGCGACGGTCGGCGCTGCGTCTTCGCGCCCTTCGACAGCCAGAACAGCTCGGCGAACTCCCGGACCAGCTTGAGGAGATCCTGGGCGTCGGCGAGCGCGGTCCCCTGCCGGGTCTTCGACGCCTGCTTGAGGATCCGGAACGTCAGGTCGTGGACCTGCGGGTACTGCTTCGCCAGGTCGGCGGTGAAGTAGTCGCCCCAGATGACGCGGACTTCCTGCTTCACGCGTTCGGAGTGCTGCTCCTTGACGGCCGTGTACCGGGCGAGTTTCGAGATGTAGGCCGCCCGGTCCTCGGGCTTCGCGTCCATGGCCGGCATCGCGAGCTCCCCGATCAGCTGGTCCATCCGCAGCACCGTGAGCGCCGCGATCTGGGCCTCGTGGGGGTCATAAATGCCGCACGGGATGTCGCAGTGCGCGTAGACCGCGCGGGGCGGCCGGACGGCGTCCCGGAGACGGTCGACGAACGTGCGGGGGCGGTCGAGGACGGACATGTCCCGGCGAACGGGGCGGGTGGGATAAAGATGCCGGACGCGGGCGACCCCGAGACGGCCGCGGCGCCCGAACCCGGGCGCCGGACGGTCGGCTTCTGGCATCGGCAACGGGTCCAGGTCCGGGACGAGAGCATGCTCCCGACCCTGCGGCCGGGCGATCGGCTGCTCGTCGACCGGGCCGCGTACCGCGACCGCGCTCCGCGACCGGGCGAGATCGTCGTGCTCGTCGACCCCGAGGTACCCTCCCGCTGGCTGGTCAAACGGGTCGGGCCGCCCGGACCGACGCCGGGGATCGTGGTCCTCTCCGACGCGCCCGGGGCGACCCGCGACAGTCGCCGCTTCGG
>JASHWW010000137.1 GCA_030043855.1 Thermoplasmata archaeon | reverse complement strand
CCGAACCTGATCCTCCTCTTCGGACGCTCGTGGAAGCCGTTCCTCGAGGAGCGGTACCCGCGAGGTCCCTCGCCCTCGAGCGAGATCGTGCCCATCGCCCCGCGCGTCGGAGCGCTCGTCCTCGGGGGGATCGGAGCCCCCCTCGCCGCGATCGCGGCCGAGGAGACGATGGCGATCGGGGTCCGTCGGATCGTGATCCTCGGCATGGCCGGTTCGCTGCAGCCGGGGCTCGACGTCGGGTCGGTCGTCCTCTGCCGGCGGGCGCTGCGCGACGAGGGGACCTCCCACCATTACGTCCGGGCCGGGGCGTTCGCGTATCCGTCCCGTCCTCTCACCACGCGGCTCCGGACCGCGCTCGCGGACGCCGCAGTCCCGTTCCGGGAAGGAACGACGTGGACGATCGACGCCCCGTACCGGGAGACGGTGGGGGAGCTGCGTCGCTACCGGGCGGCCGGCTATCTCACGGTCGAGATGGAGGCGTCCGCGGTGTTCGCCGTCGCGGCCCGGCGCCGGCGGGCGGCCGCGGCGATCTTCGTCGTCAGCGACCACCTCCGGGAACGGGGCTGGGAACCCCGGTTCCAGGAGAGCATCCCGGTGCTCCGCCGGACGTTCGACCTCGTCGCGCGGACGTTGCGGAGCCCAGCGCGATGACCGGCCGGACCCGACGCCCGACGATCGTGGCGATCGAGGGCCCCTCGGCGTCCGGAAAGAGCCGTCTCGTCGCGCACCTCGCGCCCCGGCTCGACGCAGTCCCGATCGCGGAGGCGTATGCCCGACTGGACCCGCGGCCGAACCTGCGGTTCCGATCCGTCCGCGACCTCGAACGGCTCGAGCGCGTACTGCTCGACGAGGAGTGCCGACGGTGGGCCACGGCCGTCGCCCTGCGGCGGTCGGGTCGCTCCGTTCTCCTCGACTCCGGACTCGTGGGACCGGTGACCTATACGGCGGGGCTGGTGGCGGCCGGCTACGCTGCGCCGGGACTGTTCGACGCCGTGTCCGCCCGGGCGCTCGCCCTGGCGCGTCGTGGTCGCCTCGGAGCCCCGGACGCGACCGTCTTCCTCCGGGTCGGCGAGGCCGAACGCCGGCGGCGATCCGTCCGCGACCCCGATGGGCACCCGGCCGACCTGCAGGCGATCCACCGCCCGGTCGCGCGGGTGGAGGCCGTCCTCTACCACACGGCGATCGCCCACGCTCTCGGGGCTCGGCTCCGGTTCGTGGACGGAACGGGAACGGTCGAGGCCGTCGCGCGACGGGTCGGCGCGCTGCTGCCGCGCGTTCCCCCGACGCCGGCGTCGACCCGGGTGGCGGTCGGATTGGTGCGAGCGGTGGAACGCGCCGGCCGCCGTCTCCTCGGCGAGGGGCGCGACCGCGCTTCGGCAACCGTTAAGAAGGGCACCCGGTCTCGCCTCAACCCTCGCCGATGAAGCCGCTCGACGTCCTCCAGCAGAGCCTGCACCAGCGGGTCCTGGTCGAAACGCGGGGCGGCCGGTCGTACCGGGGCGTCCTGGACGCCTTCGACCAGCACCTCAACCTGGTGCTCACCGGCGCCGACGAGATCGTCGGGGAGTCGACCACGCGGCACCCCGGTCTGACCCTCGTCCGAGGCGACTCGGTCGTCTTCGTGTCCCCGTAGGTCGGAGGAGCGCGCATGGGAAAGGGAACACCGTCCCGCCGCGGAGGGAAGATCGTCCACATCATCTGCCGCCGCTGCGGCCGCCACTCGTACCACCGCCAGAAGGGCGTCTGCGCGTCGTGCGGCTTCGGCGCGTCGCCCCGCCGCCGCGGCTTCGAGTGGGCGAAGCTGAAGTAGGCGGGCCCCGGGGTCGAGAGACCCACCGATTGCCGTCGATCCAGAAGCGGAGCGGGCGCTCCGCCGCGCGTCGGATCCCGATGCGGACCCCGGTGCGGATCCGCCCCGGCCGTTCGACCCTTCTCCACAGCCGGATCCGGCGGTCGCGGAGGAGGTTCCGACCGTCGTCGGCGAGGGAGATCCCGAGGGCACGGCAGAGCCGCCCCGGGCCGGACGAGTTCGGGATCGGGATCCCGACCGGTTCTCCGGCGCGCAGCAGCACCGCGGTCCCCGGTCGGGTCACGAGGTTCGCGCAGACGACCTGGTGGATCCGGTAGACGTAGAGCGTCCCCGGGCCGAAGAACATCGACCGATTGCGTCGGGTCGGGCCGCGGAAGGCGTGGCTCGCCGGGTCCCCGCGGAGGTACGCCTCCGTCTCGACGATCCGGACCCCGCGCCTCCGGGAGCCGTCCCGGACCTCCAGGTACGCGCCGAGCAGCTCCCGAGCGACCCGTACGGTCGGCCGGTCGAAGAACCGGCGGTCCAGCCGAGCGCCGCGGCCGTTAGAGGATCTGGCCCCGGTCGACGAGCGGCGCCCCATCGACGGCGACCGTCGCCTCCCCGACGGTGATCCACGAGAGGAAGCGGCACCGGTTCCGGCCGCCGTAGAGGGTGTTCCCTCCGATCGCGAGCGTGACCGCCCCGGCCTCCTCGTCCTCCGCGTGGGGGACGCCCGGGGCGAGCGCCCGGTTCAGTCCGAGGCCGAGCAGCGCCACGACCTCGCGGCCGCGCGGGGCCGCCGTGAACTCCGCGTCGAACGCCGCGCCGCCGCCGGTGTACCAGTAGTTCCGGAGCTTGCCGCCGTCGACCTCCCACTGGCCCCCGTCGACCCGTCCGTGCGAGAGGTAGCTCGGACGGTTCGCGACCGCGAGACCGCGCGCCGACGTCTCGTCGATCGCGACGACGACCGTCCCCGCGGGTGCCGTGGCGACGGCCCGGCCCCGCCGGCGATCCTCGGCGTCGACCCGACCGTCGTCGACCCAGGGAGCGCGGCCCCGAAGTCCCACGGTCAGGTCGGTGCCGTTGTCGGCCGTGATCCGCACCGAGCGGCCCCGGGTGAGGAGGCGGGACGCCCGGGCCGCGTGGCGTGCGATCTCCGCCGTGTCGGCCTCCGCAATTCCGCGCGCGATCTGGTTCCGCCACGTGGCACCCGAGACCCCCCAGTGCACGGACTGCTCGTCCGACGCGTACCCGAGCAGGCATCGGATCCCGCGGGCGCGGGCGAGACGGAGGCGACGCAGCCACTCGTCCTCGCTGCCCAGGAACGGGGATTGGGTCGACGGCGGGAGGGCGCGGAACCGAGGACGGTCCGCGGGTCCGGGGAAGTAGAGGACGGCGTCGGCGCCCTCGAGCGCGCGACGGGCGGGTCGGGACCCGCGGGCCCAGACCTTCGCCGACGGGGCGACCTCCAGGCTCCGCCAGAACGTCGGTTCGTCCTCCAGCAGGAGCGTCGGCGCCGCGCCGACGCGACGCGCCTCGGCGACGACCGCGCCGGCCCACGGGAGCGTGTGGTTCCAGGAGACCACGAGCAGGTGCTCGCCTCGCCGAAGGCCCAGCCCACCGCCGACGAGGGCGCGGGCCACCGCCGCGGGACCGGTCTCCTCCGCGGTCACGGACGGGAATGGGGTCGCGCGATTAAGAGGGCGCCGAATCGCGGAGGGAGCGGACCACGACGTCCGCCCGAGCACCGGGACGCGCCATCGACCGGACCGCCCGAGCGATCCATCGGCCGGCCTCGTCGCCTTCGGCCCGTCTCGCGGACCGTACGAAAGGGGTCGGGAACCGGGACCACGGGCCGTCGTGGCGGGCGGCGCGGGCGACGATCGCCGCCACCCGTCGCCCCCGGGCGAAGTCGGCCAGGTCGCGGAGCAGTTCGGGATCGCGACGCTGCTGGCGGGCGAGACGGAGAAGCGCGTCGATCTTCTCCGGCCGGTGCCGTCGCATCGCCGGCCCCGCTCCTAGCACTCCGTTGAAGTAGAGGAACGGGCCCCCGACCTCGAGCGCCTCGAGCAGCGTGCGGCTGCCGGTCACGATCCGCAACTCCGCGAAGCGGAACCGCTGCGCCCATTCCGCGGCGGGGATCGGTGCGACCCCGACCGTCCCGGTCGCCGGCGGAGGCGCGTAGCGCCACGGTCGGGGGGATCGGATCTCCAGCACGACGCGAGGACGAACGGCGGCCAGGCCGGCCACGACGCCGGGCGCGATCCGTTCCGCGCTGGCGGGGCTCGCGTACCAGATCCATCGTCGACCGCGCGACGGGGCCCGGGAGGTCCGCCGGCGCCCCGGTCGGAGCGGCCCCGTCACGACCGCCTCCGGGAACTCGCGCCGGAACGCGGGATCGGGCCGGAACCCGGCGAAGAGGTGGAGGACGTTCGGACGGTCGAAGGCGCGGAAGCGGCGGAACTCCCGGGCGAACGTCGCCGATTCGCCGCGCGCGGTGGCGGCCCGGTATTGACGACCGAGGTCGCGGCGACGCACGCCGCCCTCCCGCAGCCGCTCGCGTCCCTCCTCCCGGATCGACAGGGTCCGTGCGAACTCCTCGAGGCTGATGTGCAGGGTACGGTCCGGCCCGTACGCAGCCTCGATCGCGGCCGCCTCCGCCGCCCAGGGACCGGCGCGGCCGAACGGCCCGTCGGTCGGCGGGGCGGCGCTCACCCCCCACGCGGGCGCGATCGTCACCGCCGCACGGCCCGCGGGACGCAGGCGGACGATGCGGCGGAACGGCGGCCAGTCCCACGGACCGTCGACCGACCGCGGCAGCGGTCGGTCCGGGAGCCGGAACAGGAAGAGCGGAACGCCCGTTCGCGCGAGTCCGCGGCCGGCCGCGAGTACCTCCTCGATGTCGCCGAGTCCACCGCCGACGACGGCCGGCAGGAGGAAGACGTCGACCCCCCCGGTCGCCCGGCGGGGCGGCCTACGGGGCGGTCCGGTAGTACGTGGTGATCGGGAACGCATGGCGGAATCCGACCGAGTCGATCGCGGCACGAGCGGCCGTCAGGTCGTCCGGGACCCGCGTCACGATCCGCGCGACGCGACGTTCCCCGAGCCAGCCCGCGGCCGTTCGCACGAGCGCGTGGGCCAGGTCCGGCGGAACCGAGGGACCGATCACGGGGCAGGTGAGGTGCGCGGCGTCCATCGCGCGGGGGACGGACGCGCCGCAGTACGCTTCGGCCCCGTGGCCGCGGTCGACCACCCACGCGGCGGACTCGGCGTTGAAGATCCCCGCACCGAACCCGCCGGTCCGGATCGACCGGGCGCTCATCGGCAGCACTTCGAGCACGGCCGGGGGGGTGACGGCGGTGTTCGCCGCGACGATCGCCGTCGCGTCCCGGGGCTCGAACGCGCGCACCTGCGGTGGCCGGGGGACCGGGGTCGCCAGGTCGGCGGGGGAATCGCGCACGTAGTACCCCGACGGGCGGAGCGGGCGGTACCCGACCGACTCGTAGAGCGTCTTGGCGGGCGTGTTCGCGTCGAGGACGTCGAGCGCGACGTACGGCCGCCCGCGTCGGACGGTCGCGCGTCGGGCGGCCTCGATCAGGTTCCGCGCGAGCCCCCGGCGTCGGAAGGCCGGATCGACCATCACCATGCTGAGGTAGCCGGCGCGCGGCGGGAACGTCGTCAGGGTCGTCCCGACGACGGTCCCGTTCTCCTCCGCGACGAAGAACCGGGCCGGCGGCCGGCCGATCGCGGAGAGCAGCCCCAGGATCAGCCGGGTGTCGAACCGGAACAGGCGGTTCCCGACCCGCTGGAAATCGGCCGGTCGGCTGCCGAGCAGGACCTCCTCCTCGGGGAACGAGACGCCCATCAGCTCGACGACCCGGGCGAGG
>JASHWW010000136.1 GCA_030043855.1 Thermoplasmata archaeon | reverse complement strand
GCTGATCGGGCTCTGGACCTCGATCCAGATCCCGTCCGGGTCGGCCACGAAGCCGATCCAGTACTTGCCGGCCTCCACCCACGGCGCGATCGCCACGGTCCCGCCGAAGTGGGTGAGGCGCTCGATCGTCGCGCGCGCGTCCGCGACGTCGACCCCGAAGTGGTCGAGCCCCTCCCCCGCCGAGTACGGCGTCGCGTACGGGGAATCGGCGGGGTAGACGTTCAGTTCGAGTTGGAAGTGGGTCGCCGGGTCCTCGAGCCCCACGAAGAGCCCTCCGTGGGACATCGTTCCGCGACCCCGCTCGACGAGCCCGAGGCCGCCCACGTAGAACCGGAGCGAACGTTCCAGATCGGTCACACGGATCCCGGCGTAGGTGATCCCCATCGCATCCCTCGGGGCCCCGGAGTCGGCCCGCGGCGAAGAACCCTGCGTCCGGCCGACCGACAAACCGTTTCAGGGAGCGACCGTCTCCGGGCCCGTGCGTCCCCCGACGATCCGGTTCCTGGGCGGCGTCCGCGAGATCGGCGGGAACAAGATCCTGATCGAGGACGGCCCCGACCGGGTCCTGTTCGATTTCGGGCCGTCGTTCTCCCCGCGGATCGAAGCGTACTACGTCGACTACTTGCAGCCGCGCTCGACGTCGCTCGCCAAGGACCTGCTCGAGTTCGACCTGATCCCGCGGGTGTCGGGCCTCTACGCCCGCGAGGCGCTCGCGGACGGCGACCTGAAGTACGTCGCGCCCGAGATCCACGGGATCTTCGTCAGCCACGCGCACGCCGATCACGCCGGACATCTCGGGATCGTCGACCCGGAGATCCCGGTCCACGTCGGGGAGGGCACCCGGACGCTCCTCGAGGCGATCGGGACCTCGACCCGGATGAAGTACGGCGATCACCCGTGGCGCGTCTTCCGCGACCGCGAACCGGTCCGGGTCGGGGGCATCGAGGTCGTCCCCTACCCCGTCGACCACTCGATCCCGTTCGCCTACGGGTTCCTCGTCCGGACCAGCGAGGGGACGATCGCGTACACGGGCGACTTCCGCCACCACGGACCTCGCGCCGCCGACACCCACGCGTTCTTCGAGGCGGTCGCCCGGGAGCGGGTCGACGGGCTGATCATCGAAGGGACGCGCGCCGGGCCGGACCCGCGTCACAACCTCTCGGAGGAGGGGGTCCGGTCGGAGGTCGATGGCGTGCTGGCGCGAGAACCGAACCTGGCGCTCGCGTGCACGTACCCCCGCGATGTCGACCGCTTGACGACCCTGCACGCGGCCGCCGCCGACGCGGAGCGGTCGCTGGTGGTGTCGACCCGGACGGCCCACCTCCTCGCGCAGGTCTCCCCGAAGTTCCCCACCGGAACGGTCCCCGTTCCGGGGACGTCCGAGCACCTCCGGGTCTACGCGCGCAAGAAGCGCGTCAGCTACCTGTGGGAGCGCCCCTACCTCGAGGACGCGCTGTCGGCCGAGGAGGTCCGCGCGGCGGGTCGGAAGTACGTGCTCGCGCTCGACCTCGCGCACTTCGCGGAGCTGATCGACCTGCGGCCCCCCCGCGAGAGCCCGTTCATCCATTCGATGAGCGAGCCGTTCAGCGAGGACGACGTCGACGACAAGGTCATGCACAACTGGCTCGATCACTTCGGGGTCCGGTTCCACCAGATGCACGCGAGCGGCCACGCGTCGGGGCCGGAACTTCTCGCCCTGCTTCGCACGGCCGGTGCGCGGACCGTCTACCCGGTCCATACCGAACACCCCGAAGCGTTCGCGCCGGCGGGGCCGTCCGTCCGCAGTCCGGAGCTGAACACGCCGTACCCGATCGGAGCGTCGACCCCATGACCGACGGTGACGCGGACCGACTTCCGACGGGGGTCCGGTCGATCGACCGTCTCCTCGGGGGCGGGCTCGAGACCGATTCGGTCACGGAGCTGTACGGGGAAGGGGGGAGCGGCAAGACGCTCCTCTGCCTCGAGGTCGCGCTCCGGGTCGCGCGCGAGGGCCGGTGGGTCCTCTATGTCGACACGGAGGGGGTGAGCGCGGACCGGCTGCGCGCGATGGCCGGGGACGACCTCGACCGGCTGCTGAAGCGGTTCCTGATCTCCACGCCGAAGGATCTCGTCGAGCAGAGCCGGGCCGTCGCTACCGCCTGCGCCCTGACCCGCGACGGAAAGCGGCCGGTGGGGCTCCTCGTGATCGATTCCGCGACGTTCTACTATCGGCTGTCGCTCTCGGGGGACGACGAGGACGATGCGCGAGAGGCCCTCGCGATCGAGGTCGCCGACCTCGTGGCGACGTCCCTGGCGATGGGCGTCCCCGCACTCCTGACGAACCAGGTCTGGCGGAACGTGAGCGCGGGGACGCTCGAGCCGCTCGGCGGCTCGTTCCTCAACCACACCGCGAAGACGATCGTGCGCCTGGACCGACTCTCCGGGGCGCGCCGGCGGGCGGTTCTCGTCAAGCACCGCTCCCGGCCCGAGGGCGCCGCGGAGTTCCGGATCACCCCGACGGGGCTCGACGGCGGGCCCGGGTGACAAATCGAGATAAGCCACCAGCGCCCTCGCCCCGCATGCCCGGCCCGGTCGAGATCGCCGACATCCCGTCCCCCATCGGCACGTTCCGCATCGCCTACGAGGGCTCGGTCGTCCGGGTCGTCGACCTGCTCGAGAACGGGGTCGCCCAGACCGGGGTCCCGGCCGGGGCGGTCCGCCGGAAGCCGCCGTTCTCCGCCGGCAGCCCGCCGCGCCAGCTCCAGGAGTACTTCCGGGGCGAACGGAGCGACTTCGAGCTCACGGTCGCTCCCGAGACCGCCTCCGCCTTCGACCGGCACGTCTGGAGCGTCCT
>JASHWW010000135.1 GCA_030043855.1 Thermoplasmata archaeon | reverse complement strand
GACGGGCCCCGGGACCGGTCGGCCGCGAGACGGCGCGCGATCGCGACCGCGACCTCGTCCCGGGGCAGGCGGGCGGCCAGGGCGCGGATCTCCGTCGAGATCCCGTCGATGCCGAGGTGCGCGAGGAGCTTCTCCACGCGGGACGCCATGTCCTGCGCCCGGGGTACCTCGGGGACCGTCTCCGGATCGAGTCCCTCGCGGCGCGCCCGCTCGGCGGCGGCGTACGCCCGATCGACCTCCGTCTCGATCGATCGGAAATACGCTTCCACGCGGCGCGGAGACCGACCCGCAAGATAACTCCGCGCGGAACCGGCCCTAGTTGCCGGCGCGTCGGAGCTGCCACAGCGTCTCGATCGGCCACGATCGGGCCCACCGCTCGTCGCGGACGCTCAGGTACGACGATCGGGCCCCGCGGGACGGCTGCGGCTCGATGAGCCGCTCGACCGCGAACCCGGACCGGGCGAACAGCTCGAACCACTCCTGGAACGTGCGGGTGAACTCGACCGAATCCCCCGGACCGAAGTCGAGCCGCCGGGTGCCGAAGTACGGAACCAGCAGCCGGCGCGACTGGTGGTTGAGGCCCGGTCGGGTCGTCACCTCGCGCCACGGGTTCGTGGCCGCGAACGCCAGCCGCCCTCCCGGGCGGAGGACCCGGGCGCACTCGGGGACGACGCGCTCGGGGTCGGCGAACGTGAACGCCCCCCAGTCGGAGAAGACGACGTCGAACGATCGGTCCCGGAACGGAAGGGCCTCGACGTTCCCCCGAACTAGCGGGAGCCGGACCCGCGCGCGGCTCCGGAGCGCTCGGGCGGAGCGCAGCTGCGAGGGAGAGAGGTCGATCCCGACCGACCGGGCGCCGCGACGTGCGAGCGCGATCGACCAACGGGCCGCACCGCACGCGACCTCCAGGACGTCCCGTCCCCGGACCGGGCCCAGGAGTTGGAGCTGCGACTCCGGGATTCGCCAATGCCCCCACGCCATCGCGTGGGCGCCGTCGAGGCGAGCCGCGTGGCGGCCGTCGTACCACGCTTGCGTCCGTTCCCAGAAGGCGAGGTTGCGTCGAACGTGCGACGCCGCCTTCCTCGGCGCCGGGCGGGCGCGCCGCCGCGGAGCCATCGGGTGGGGACCGGGCCCGCGCTACGCGCGGCCCGCCGCCCGGGGCGGCATCGGGACGGGGAACGCGTCCAGGAAGTTCCACCACGCCCCGATCGACGCGCGCGACGCCCGCAGGGCGGCCGCGCGGGCCGCCGGCGAGCGGTCGAGCTCGTGCTCCAGGATCGTGCGCTCCGCCCGCGAATGCTCGACGTCCGCGCCCGTGTGGACGCGGAAGAACTCGTGGGTCCGGCGACCGCGGATCCCGTACTCCTCCCGGAGTCCCCGGGACTTCTCCGCGGCGATCGCGGGGAAGAGCGACTCGTACGCGTACAGCGCGGCCAGCGCGGGGGCGGGACCGAGCGACGTGAGTCGATCGTAGGCGCCGAGCAGCTCCCGGGTCGCCCCGAGCGGGGTCGCCGAGGCGGCCGCGCGGCGCGACAGGCCGAGGCCCTGGGCGAAGTCGAGCCACAGCTCGGGGTGGGTGGGGGAGCGGCCCTCCTCGTCGATCAGGTTGTCGAGCAGGACCCGACGGTCCTCGGGCCGGGCGAGGTGCGAGTAGGCGGCGGCGACGTAGCGGGGGAAGTTCGACTCGAAGTGGTAGTACTGCCCCGCGTAGTCGCGGAGCGTGGCCAGCGGAACGTCCCCGTGCGACCAGGCGACGTAGAACGGATGCTTCAGGAGGTGGCGCTCGCGCAGGACGGCATCGATGGGTGCGACGCGGCTCGGCATGCCGGCACCGAGCCACGGGCAGGATAGAGAGTTTTCGTAGCGACCCGGCCGACCCGGCGGAGGTCCCGCGCCGTTCCCGGGCCCGCTCGGGTTATCGGCCCGGACCGCTCGTCGTCCCCGTGGCGCCCGCCCGCTACCGTGCCCTGTCGCTCGACCTCTGGTTCACCTCGCTGTACTACGCGGATCCGGCCGAGTCCGCGTGGGACCGCGCTCGGGCCGAGGCCCTCGCCGAGCTGATCCGGGGGCCGGGCGGCGCGACGTACTCCCTGGCAGAGATCGAACGCGCGATCCCGACGTTCCACGAGCGCGCTCGCGCGGCCGGGCGCCCGGCGATCGTGCAGGACCCGAGCGACCACGTCGCGGGAGTGGCGGAGGTGCTGGGGGGGTCGATCGTCGGACCGAAGGAGGAGGCGGGACGTCGGTACTCGAGGGCCGGCATCGCCGCGGTGCCCCCCCTCGCCAACCCCGAGGCGACGCGCGTCGCCCGAGCGTTGCGGGCGCGGGGCGTGCCCGTGATCGCGATCACGAACACCGCGCGACGGGCCGAGACGTGGCGGGAGCACCTGCCCCGATGGGACGGACCGGAGTTCGACGCGATCCTCACCTCCTGCGAGGTCGGGTCCGCGAAGCCCGCACCCGGGCTGTTCGTTGAGGCGGCGCGCCGGCTCGGCCTGCCCCCGGCGGACATCCTCCACGTGGGCGACCGTCCCGAGCTCGACCTCGATGGGGCTCGCGCGGGGGGATTCGGGGCCGCGCTGTACCGCGGACTCTGGAATCGGTATCCGGAACGCCTCTATCCGAACGGGTCGGGAGTTCCGACGGAGCTCGGTCCGGGTGACCGTGAGGTCGCGATCGACCGCCTCGAGGAGTTGCTGGAACCCGCCCGGTTCGAGTGGGTGCCCTCGGGCCCCGGCCGAGCTCGGACGGCGACCCCGACGTGATCCGAGGGGATCGAGTCGGGGCCGGATCGCGGCGGTTCGCCCGATCGGTGTCCGCCCGGCGGGCCAGGGACGGGAGCCCCCTCAGGGCCCACGCGAACGGGGCGCCGCTCGGGGTCGATCCGGCGGCCGTGCCGTCCGGTC
>JASHWW010000134.1 GCA_030043855.1 Thermoplasmata archaeon | reverse complement strand
GGGTAGCGCGAGCGGACCGCGGCCGCCAATCGGTCGGCCCGACCCCGCCAGCCGCCGCCGACCGGACCGGTGGGGCCCGGCAGCACGTCGGCGGCCGCCCGCCACGCCTCGCAGGCGAGCGCTTGGAGGTCGATCGCGTGGTCGCGCCGGTCGGCCGAATCCCAGATCGTCGTGTCCGGGGCGTCAATGCCGTACCGGACCCGCGTGAGCGCGGCGGTCGTCGCCGAGATCTCCGCGACCTCCCCGCCGTTCCGGACGAGGCCGGTAGCGGGGTCGGTGCGGCGATCGCCCCACGCCAGCGCCCGGCGGACCCCGTCTGCCCATCGCACGCCGGCCTCGGGGGAGCCGCCGTGCCGCAGAAACCGATGGACGAGGGTCGGGGCGTGCCAGGTCGTATCGGAGGTGCCGTAGATCAGCACCGGTCCCGGCGCGACCTGCATCGGGAGCTCGCCCGTCTCCGCGCCGAACGCCGGGAGGTCGGACGGCGCCTGGAACCGGAACAGCGTGTCGATCGAGCGTTCCGCCCAATCGAAGTCGCCCAGCCAGAGCACGGCGGGGAGCATCCAGGCGAGGTCGCGACCCCAGAGGGCCGAGTACCACGGATAGCCCGCGACGAGCCCCGTCATTCCATCTGTCGGGGAGGAGTAGAGCCGATGGAGGGCCCGCACGGCACTCGCGTAGGCCGCGGCCAACCACGGGGCATCGGGGACCGTGAGCTCGGGGACGTCGCGCGCCCGGGCTTCCGCGGCGGCGCGCTCTCCCGCCACCGCCCGTTCCGGGTCGCCGAGCGCCGACGTGGCGGCCGAGGCCCAACGAGGTCGCTCCCGCTCGAGCCCACCGAAGAGCAGGAGGTCCAGGCGCGCCTCGCCGTCCGGGGGAACATGCAGGTGGAAGTCGGCCGAGACCTCCCGGAGCGGGCCATCCCTTCGACCTCCGCGCCAGGAGGCACGGTTCACGTAGAGATGGTCGGGCATCGGGTCGCTCCGTACCTCCAGCGCGAAGCTCCCGTGCCGGACGGTGAGACCGTCGCGGAACGTCTGCGCCCGGAACTCCACAGGCCGGATCCCCTCGACAAGGACCGGTAGGAGATGGGGTACGAACGAGCTCACGACCGCGACCTCCGTCGCCCCGGGGTCGAGCGAACGGAAGCGCAGGCGCCGGTGGAGGCCGGGCGGCTCGGTCAGCAGCGTCAACGTCTGCGCGATCCGGAACGGGCCGAGCGTGTGTTCCGTCCGCCATACGAAGTCGTCCCCCGCGCCGCTCGTTCGGGTCGCCGCCAGGGACGCGATCGTTTCGCTGTGCGCGACCCGGACCGTCCACCCTTCGGTGAGGCGTACCAGCTGTCCGTAGACCCCTCCCCATGGGAGCGCTGCTCCGCGGGTCTCCCGCAGCAGGTCGAGGTCGCCCGCACCGTCGTGCACCGCCGCGGACGCCCGACCGGCCAGCAGTCGCGGACGCGGCGCTCCGAGACTCACGGACCCTCTCCGACCCGTTCCTGAAGTTCGCACCAGACGAGCGGCGGGATCGCGACGTTCCGGAATTCGAACCGGATCGTCACCCGCGCGCCCGGGGTGCGAGCGATCCCGTCGATCGCCCACTCCGTTCGGACGCCCGGTCCCAGCGCGAGCGGGGAAGTCGGACCGATCGCAGCGGCCGGGATCCAGGGCCCGGTCTCCCCGACGCGGACGCGGAGGCGGGACGCGGGAACTGGCTGCCCATCCACGAGCGCACGGACGGACTCGAAGGCGCCGACCCGAAGGGGAGGATTCGCCAATGTGAGCGCGAGGCCGCCCGCTTGCGTGACGAGAGAACCGGGGACGTAGAGGGACGTCTCGATCGTCTCGGCCAGCTCGGCCATGGCCTCCAGGGAGTGGGATCCGAACCGCAGTTCCAATGCGATCCCCTGGCGGAGCAGGGAGGCGGTCTCGGCGAGACGGCCGTGGGGCACGAGCGCGCGAGACGAAGGCGAGTTATCCGTTCGACCGGCAGTTCACACCGGCCCGCGGGCCCCGTCCGGCCGTTCCGGACGCGGACCGGCGGGTCCCGAGGGCCGCGGGGGGTGGGGGGATCGGGGTGGAGGCGCCCACGTCGCACCGGGACGCTCCACCATCGCCGCTCCGTTCGGCCGCGACCCGAAGATCGCCTTCGGCACCCGGGAGCTCGACACCGGCCCGGACGAACCCAACCCCGTCGGTCCGACCGATCCGTTCCTGTCGTCCACGAGGAAGGAACGGGTGGGCGGCTACTTAATTCTCGTAACGTTACTCGCCTTACTATCGAGACTTCGCCGGTGGCCGAAGAGCGCGACGGCGATCCGGCCCTGCTCGGTGAGGGCGACCCGAGCTCGCGGTCCGGGACCCTCGCTCCGGACGAACCCCCACCGTTCCTCGAGGGGGTCCAGGCGGCGACGGAGCCGACCGTGCAGGGCCTGCGGGGAGGGAGGATTCCCCCCCGCAGCGGGAGACCCGTCCAGTCCGAGTTCCCGGATCAGCTCGCGCTTGCGGAGCGCGCCGCCCCGCCGGTCGAGCGCCTCGATGACCGCGACCAGGTCTGGCGCCGGCGAGCGGAGCTCGTAGACGTTCACCGGTTCCACCCGATCGACGATGTCGCGCACCGAGGCGACCGAGGGAGTCCGGCCCGAGTACCAGGCGCGGGAGACGTGCGCGTAGTACGGCTCCCCGCGCCAGAGCATGCTGGCGAGCGTCCCCGCGATCGCCGTGATCTTCGTCCCGGTCGAGACGTTGACCCGAATCGGCACGACATCGGTCCGCGCCCGGTCCAGGCGCCGCTCGGACTCGAACAGGGCGCGGTAGGCCGCGAGCGCGTCGAAGACGTTCCAGAGGTCGGTCCGAACGACGTGGACCTCGATCGGCCACGGCAACGCGCGGAGCCGACGGACGACCTCGTCCAGGAATGGCCCGGCCGCATCCCGCTCCGCCCGCGTGACGAGATAGACCCGGTCGGCGCGATCGGCCTCGATCGGCTGGGTGATCCGTTCGACCTCGAAGCCGACCGGAGCGAGGTGGATCCGGGCGCTGGAGTCGCCGAGCGGGAGCGAGGCGACCGGTCGCGCCGGTTTCCGCCGAGGGGGCACGGGCGACCGAACGTGGGTCGGGCGAAGAGCTTACCGGACCCGCGGGGCGAAGGGGACGGCCGGTGCGCGCTCTAGGACGTTTTATCGGACCGGGGGCCCCCGGCGGAGGAGGAATCACCGTGCGGCGACGACTCGCCGAGGCGCTCGCGCACGACCCGCTGTTCTTCGAACCCGTCCCCCCGCCGGCCCGTGCGTCGGCCGCGCTCGCGGAGGCGCGGGTGGCCGGCGTCCGGGAGCTGTTGCGAGCGGTCCCGCGGTTGGACGCGATCAACGTGCCCGAGCTCGCGGACGAGAACCACGAGGGACGCCCGTACTATCGGACGGGGGATCCGCGGACCTACGCGCGCCAGTTCGACGGCCCCGACGCCCCCGAGATGGTGGTGAACAAGATCGTCGCGCACCTCGACCTGCCGTCGCTCGAGCGGTGGGTGCGCGAGACCGTCGACGGCGGGCTGCACCATCTGGTGCTCGTGGGGGGCTCGAGTCGATTCATCCCGTACCCGGGGCCGTCGGTGACCGAAGCGACGCGGTTGGCCGGACCGATGGTGGCGGCCGTGGGCGGCCGGGTCGGGAGCGTCGCGATCCCCCAACGCACGGGGGAGGCGCACCGCATGCTGCTCAAGACCCGCGCCGGCGCGTCGTTCTTCACCACCCAGCTCGTCTTCGATGCGACCGCGGTCAAGCGGCTCATCCTCGAGTACGACCAGCTGTGCCGACGGGCGAACCTCCCGCCGGCGGCGGTCCTCGTGAGCTTCGCGCCGCTGGCGGACGAGGCGGACCTCGATTTCGCCCGGTGGTTCGGGGCGGACATCCCGGAAGGGGCCGAGCGATCGATCCTCGAGGCGAACGAGGAGCACGCCGGCCGGCGATCGGCCGACCGCGCGATCGAGATCTGGGACGAGGTCCGACGGGCGATGGTCGAGGCCGATGGGACGGTGTCGCTGGGCGCGAACGTAGAGCAGATTTCCGCGCGGCACCTCGATCACGCGGCCGACCTGCTGCGCGCGTTCGCGGAACGGCTCGGGCCCACGCCCCCCGCGAGCTAGTTGCGGCGTTCAGGTGCGGGGGCGGGAGGGATACGCCCACGGGCGTCCGTCCAGTTCGAACTCCGCCCCGGTCAGCCCGGTCCAGTACGCGAACCGGGCCCGGTTCCGTCCCCCGGACCGTTCGTTGTTCCCGATCCCCAAACCGACCGTCCCGTGGGCGAGGTGCCCGACCTCCGGGGCGTTTACCACCCGAGGGTTGAGACCGAACGTGATGGAGCTCGGGGCGCCGCGCCCCGCGCCCCCGAGCGCGTACCCGGCCGCGAACCCTGCTCCGCCCCGGTCGAACGTCACCTCGCGCATCCGACCCGCGCGGAACCGGAAGCTCGCCCCGACGGCGACCGGTGGCTCGGACCAGCGGTCGTAGACCTGCCGGTTCGACTCCCAGACTCCATCGCCCGTCCCGGTCGCCACGGGGACGCGGACGACCCCGGCGGGGACGTCGATCCACGCGGTCGAGGAAGACCGCCTCCGGGTGCCATCTTCGACGACCGGCGATCGAGCGCGGAGGTCGACCCGAAGGTCGGTCCCGTTCGAATGTCGGATCCGGAGGATCCCGGAGGTGCGGAGTCGCCGGAGGATCTCGTCGGCCGAACGGGTGAGCTGCCGGGGAGGGACGAGAGTCGCCGCCCGAATCTCCTCCCGCCACTCGTCCACGTCGACGCCGTACCGCTCGGCGGCGGTCGGGGTCGCGTCCGCGATCGCGAGGCGCAGCGCCGTGAGACCGCGACGATCGGCGATCTGGCGCCACCGCCGGCTGTGCCGCCCGCCGACCGCCGCGAGTTCGGCCCAGCGGAGCCCAAAGAGCCGCGGGAACTGCTCCGGGCCCGGGAGGTACACGTACGCGTCTCCGAGGCCCCCCAGCGCGGCGGCGCTTACCGGAATCGCCGCGTCCCGCGGCCCCAAGCTCTGGAAGAACGCTTCTTCGTCCTCGAGGACGAGGACCGGTTCGGCGCCCCGACGTCGTGCGGCCACGACCAACGCGCGTGCGAGCGGGAGCGCGTGCGACCAGGCTTCGATGGTGACGGTGGCACCGGAGCGGAGGTGCAGGTATCCCCGCACGATCGCGTCGGCGAGGGCCGCGTCCCCCCGCGACGGCATCGGCCCCCTCAGTCCGGGGGATCCGTGGGGTGGGGGTGGTGGTGGCCCGTACGGCCCCCGGCGACGACGGGGGTCCCGAGCGAATATCGTCCGAACGCGATTCCCTTGACCCCACGGAGGTCCTCGGCCGCGTGGACGACCTCGTCCCGCTTTCCGACGAGGCCGACCAGCTGCATGCAGGATCCGCCCTCCAGGTGGACGTGGGACGAGGATCGGACGTGGGCCCCCCACCGATGTTCGACGGCCGTCAGTCGCCGGAGCACGTTGGGCGCGTCGTGACGATAGATCAGGAGGACGCTGGCCACCGAATCGGAATCCGGGTCCCCGAGTTCGTGTTCGGCGAGCTCCTTCCGGATGAGGGCGCGAATGGCGTCCGAGCGGCTCGGCGAGTTCCGCGCGCGCACCCACTCGTCCAAACGGCCGAGCAGGTCCGGCTCTAAGGAGACGCCCAACCGGACCACGTACTGGTCCTTGGGGGTCCCCCCGCGCGGAGGGCCCCCGGGCGTGGTCCCCGCCCGGCGGCTCCGAGGTCGTCTTCCCCCCATCTCCCCGATCCGACCGCGCGAAGGGAGTGCCGCACATAACGGTGGGGCCGGGAACGGGGGCGGCGCGGCTCGCGTGTTACGTCTTTGCGAAGCGACACACTCCGTTATATCTCCCAACGACTGGGCAGGGTCGTGTCCCTGGCTTCGGCGGAGCCACCGAACCCCCTGACGGAGGTCCGAAATCCGATCGTCCTCTCGCGGGCCGAGTGGATCAAGGTCATCCTGATCTACGCGGCCATCGCGATCGCCACCGGGATCGGCATCTTCGCGACGTTCTGGATCGGCAAGCAATACGGCATCTTCTGGGCCCTCGGGATCCTCGCCTACACGCTCGGGCTGCGGCACGGCGTCGACGCCGACCACATCTGTGCGATCGACAACACCACCCGGAAGCTGCTCCAGCAGGACAAGCGGCCGACCACGGTCGGAACGTGGTTTTCGCTCGGGCATTCGACCATCGTCGTGATCATGATCGCGGTTCTCGTGGTGGCGACACAGTTCATCGCGAGCAACCTGCCGGCGTTCGAGGCGGACGGGGCCGTGCTCGGCACCCTGATCTCGGGAGCCTTCCTCTACGTGATCGCGCTGATCAATTTCCTGATCTTTTGGGAGATCTACGTCATCTTCAAGGCCCTGCGGACCGGGGCGCTCGACCAGAAGAAACTGGACGAGACCCTCCTCAAGCGCGGATTCATGAACCGCTACTTCGGCCGGCTGTTCAAGTTCGTTAACGAGCCGTGGCAGATCTATCCGATCGGGGTCCTGTTCGGGCTCGGGTTCGACACTGCTTCGGAGGTCGCCCTCATCGCGATCACCGTCACGACCGCTACCGCGGCGACCCACTTTCCGCTCTGGATGGTCATGGTGCTGCCGTTCATGTTCACCTGCGGGATGGTGCTGACGGACACCACCGACGGCTTCGGGATGCGGTTCGCGTACGGGTGGGCGTTCTTGCGGCCGATCCGGAAGGTCTACTACAATCTGACGATGACCGTCATCTCGGTCCTCGTGGCCGTCGTTATCGGCACGATCGAGTTGCTCGGCGTCCTCGCCTCGGAGCTGAACCTGTCCGGGGGCCCGTTCGGATTCTGGAACACGATGAACTGGCTGAACAATTCCAACGGCCCGGACGGCATCGAGATTTGGGGGTGGTGCGGGATCATCATCATCCTGCTGTTCGTCGGCAGCTGGGCGGTCTCGATCGCGATCTATCGGTGGAAGCGGATCGAAGAGGTCGGGTTCGTTCGACCCCCCACGGGGCCCGAGCCCGGGTCTCCCGAGCCGAGCGCGGCGACCGAGTCGTCGTAAGCGGCGTCCGCGGGGCCCGGGTCTCTCGTCGCGATCGGCGCTGGGACGGCCGTTCTGTCGTATCCGGGCGGACTCCGGTGCCGTCCCCCGGGCGCGCGCGTCACTGGAGCGCCTTCGTCAGGACGGCCATCGCCGCCGTCAGGTCTCCGTGGTCCAGGAGGAAGATGGTGTCCGTGTAGCAGGAGAGCGCCTCGACGATATTGATGGACTGGGCGGCGAGGACCGCCGTGAGATGCGTGAGGAGTCCCGGCGTCTCCTCGATGCTGTCCGGGCTCGTCACGGCCAGTTCGACCAGACCCTTTCGGACTCCCACCACCTGGGGACCCCGCAGCTCTCGGGTAACACGCGGAACGGAATCCTCGTCCACGATGACCACGGTCCCTCGGGAGACCTGGATCAGACGGCACAGGGAGCTCTCGTCCAGGAGCTCCTCGACGACATCCCCGAGGCGTTGCAGGACGTCGGCGCCTTGCGCGACCGTGATGGCGGCGACTTTGGTTCGGGTCTCGATCCGGCTCTTGCGTAGGACGCGGCGTACGCCGGCCTCCCGGAACGACTCCGAGCGTCCCCGTGGATAGCGACGGCATGCGGCGACAACTGCCTCTCGTTGGGCGATGTCGAGCTCGCTCGCCACCCGCCGGGCCACCGCGGAGTAGTTGGCGATCCCGAGGCGCAGCGCGTCCGCCAGTGCCGGGTGCCCATCGAGGTACTCGCGCACTCGACGCGCGATGGGGCTGGTCGAACTCGGCATAGTTGTCCGATTTGAGACAAATGCGTCCGATTGTGTCGCCACGCGGTCGCTTGCTATAAATCCGTCGGGTCCCGTCTCTCGCTCCAAGGAACTCGATGGTCCCGCCGAAGGTAGTGCTCGCCTACTCCGGCGGCCTCGACACGTCCGTCGCCATCCCGTGGCTCCGCGAGGAGAAGGGTCTCGACGTGGTCGCGGTCACGGTCGACGTGGGACAACCGGTCGACCTGGAACGCGTCCGGGCGAAGGCGATTGCTTCCGGGGCGGTCGCGGCGCACGTCGCCGACGCCCGCGCGGAGTTCGCCGACGAGTTCGTCGCGCCCGCCTTGCGCGCGAACGTCCTCTACGAAGGCGTCTACCCCGTCAGCACCGCGCTCGCGCGCCCGCTGATCGGTCGCCACCTGGTCCGGGTGGCGCGCGCCGAGGGAGCGGTGGCGGTCGCGCACGGGTGCACCGGCAAGGGCAACGACCAGGTCCGCTTCGACCTGTCGACCACCGGACTCGCCCCCGACCTGAAGGTCATCGCGCCGGCCCGCGAGTGGTCGATGCACCGCGATGACGAGATCGCCTACGCGCAAGCCCACGGGATTCCCGTCGAGGCGACGCGCACCTCCCCCTACAGCACCGACGAGAACCTCTGGGGACGCTCGGTGGAGTGCGGGATCCTCGAGGACCCCGCGATCGAACCCCCGGAAGAGGTCTACGGCTGGACCCGTTCGCCGGCGGCCGCTCCGGACGCCCCGGCGTACGCGAAGATCGGGTTCGAGGCCGGGACCCCGGTGTCGCTCGACGACCGTCCCGCGCCGTTCCACGAGATCATTGCGGCGCTCAATCGGCTCGGCGGACTCCACGGAGTCGGCCGGATCGACCATCTCGAGTCCCGCGTCGTGGGGATCAAGTCGCGGGAGGTCTACGAGTGCCCGGCGGCCTCGATCCTGATCGATGCGCACCGGGCGCTCGAGGCCCTGGTGCTTCCGCGCGACGTCCTCGACTTCAAGCGTTCGGTCGAACAGCGGTACGCCGGACTCGTCTACGACGGTCTCTGGTTCTCCCCGCTGCGCGAGGCCCTCGACGCCTTCGTCGGGGCGACGCAGACCCGGGTCGACGGGGAGGTGTCGGTGAAGCTGTTCAAGGGCGCCGCCCGCGTCGTCGGCCGCCGCTCGCCCTACTCGCTCTACCAGTCCGGCCTCGCGACGTACTCCACCGGCGACCAGTTCCGACGCGAGATGGCGGAGGGGTTCATCTACGTCTGGGGACTCCCCGCGCGCACCTGGGCCGCCGTCGGCGGCCCGGCCGCCTCCCGAACGACCGAGTCGCCGCCTGCGAAGCTCGCGTGAGCCGGCCCCCGAACCTTCGATGACGCACGCGAACGCTCCACCGGCCTACGTTCGAGGGCCGGCGGCCCCGTTCCTGAATTCGCTCTCCGTCGACCGCCCGCTCGCGCGGTACGACATCGCGGGAAGCGTAGCCCATGCCGAGATGCTCGGCCGGGCCGGACTGCTGACTCCCGACGAGACGACCGCCCTTGTCCACGGACTCCGCACGGTGGCCCGCGAGGTCGCGGACGGCACGTTCCCGTGGCGGGACGACCTCGAGGACGTCCACACGAACGTCGAGGTTCGGCTCACCGAGATCGTCGGGCCGGTCGGTGGGAAACTGCAGACCGCCCGAAGCCGCAACGATCAGGTCGCGGTCGACGAGCGACTCTACCTGCGCGCGACCGTGCGCGACCTCGGAGAGCGCCTGCGGGCGCTCGAGGTGGCGCTGCTCGCCCGCGCCGAAGCGGAGCTCACGACCCCGATTCCCGGCTACACGCACCTGCAACGCGCCCAGCCCGTGACGGTCGGCCACACGCTCCTCGCGCACTTCTGGCGATTCGATCGGGACCTCGACCGCCTTCTGGCCACCGCGTCCCGGGCGGACGTCTGTCCGCTCGGGGCCGGGGCGCTCGCCGGGACAACGCTCCCGACCGACCCGGCCTGGGTCGCGGGGCGGCTCGGGTTCTCGCGGCCGTTCGACAACTCCATGGACGCGGTCAGCGACCGCGACCCGCTCGCCGAGCTCCTCTTCGACCTCGCGCTGCTCGCCGTCCACGCGAGCGCGTTCGGCGAGGAGATCGTCCTGCACGCGACGAAGGAGTTCGGCTTCCTGGAGCGGACCCCCGCGCTCGGCTCGGGGAGCAGTCTCATGCCGCAGAAGCGGAACCCCGACGTCGCCGAGCTGGTTCGAGGGAAGGCCGGCCGAGCGGTCGGTGACCTCGTCGCCCTCCTGACCGCGTTGAAGGGGCTGCCGCTTGCGTACGACCGGGACCTCCAGGAGGACAAGGCGCCCGTACTGGATGCCGTCGCCACCGCGACGGCGGTGCTCGACGCGCTCGTCACCCTCGTTCCGTCCTTGCGCTACGACCACGCCCGACTCGCCGCGGCCGCCGCGGACCCGGAGCTCGGTGCGACCGAGCTGGCCGACCGTCTGGTCGCCGTCGGCGTCCCGTTCCGGGCCGCCCACGAGGCGGTCGGAGCGGCGTACCGGGACGCGGACGGGGTTCCGACCCCCGACGCGATCCTCCAGCGATTGCCGGGAGCTCCGCCCGCGGCCCGGGCGGCCCTCGCCGGAGGCTTCCCGTCCGGCGGGCGGTCGACCCACGGCGGCCCCGGAACCGCCGCTCTCGCGGCGCAGCTCGACCGCGCGCGCGCCCGCCTCGCGGAGCGCCGCACTTCCCTCTCCTCGCTCGACCGAACGGTCGGGCTCGTCGAGGAGCTCGTCCACGGAGAACCAGAATGACCGAATGCCCCGAATGTGCCGCCGCCGTCGCCAACCACGACCTGATCCTGGGGGAGGTCTTCCCCTGCCCGGACTGCGGGACGGAGCTCGAGGTGCTCGCCACCGAGCCGTTCGCCGTCCAGCCCGCCCCCGCCGAGGCCGAGGACTGGGGTGAGTAACGGCTTCCGGCTCGGGCTGTTCTACACGATCGTCCGCCCCGAGGAGAAGGCGCTCCTCGCGGCGGCCGAGGCGCGCGGTGTCGCCGTCGACCGGCTCCCGGACGACGAGTTGACGTACCCGCTCGACCCGCCGGCCGGGTTGCCGGACCTCGTGCTCAACCGGTCCGTCAGCCACACCCGCGCGACGTACGCGGGCCGGTGCTACGAGCACTACGGCGTCCGGACCGTGAACGCGCCGGACGTCGTCGAGCTCGCCGGGGACAAGATCCGGGCGTCGTTCCGCCTGCGGGAGCGGGGCGTCCCGACCCCGCGCACGGTCGTCGCGCTCTCGCCGGAGGCGGCGCTCCGCGCCGTCGAGGAGATCGGCTACCCGGCCGTCCTCAAGCCGGCGACGGGGTCGTGGGGGCGACTGATGGCGAAGGTCGACTCCGCCCGGGAGGCGGAGCAGGTGATCGAACACAAGACCGCCCTCGGATCGCCCGTCCACTCCGTGTTCTACGTCCAGGAGTTCGTCCCGAAGCCGGACCGCGACCTGCGCGCCTTCGTGGTCGGCCGGGAGGTCGTCGCCGCGATGTACCGGGCGTCGGCCGACTGGCGCACGAACGCGGCCCGCGGAGCGACCACCGAGCCGGCTCCGCTCACGTCCGAGCTCGTGGAACTGGCCCTGCGGGCGGCCGACGCGATGGGCGGCGGCGTCCTGGCGGTCGACCTGATGGAGAGCCCGGCGGGGCTGGTCGTTCACGAGGTCAACCCGACCCCCGAGTTCAAGGCGCTCGCCGCGGCCACGGGGACCGACGTGGCCGGTCGGATCGTCGACTACGCGATCTCCGAGGGCCGGCGGTGAAGGCGGCGATCGTCGGCGGGTCCGGGTACACCGGCGGGGAGCTGCTCCGCCTTCTGCTGGGGCACCCCGAGGTCGAGGTCGCGCAGGTGACGTCCGACTCGATGGCCGGGCGTCCGGTCGGCCGCGCCCACCCGAACCTGCGGAAGGTGACCTCGCTCACGTTCGTCCCGCGGGCGGCGCTGCGCCCCGCAGACGTCACGTTCGTCGCGACGCCGCACGGGGAGTCGCGGACGTTCGTTCCGGAGCTGCTCGGCACCGGGGGCGTCGTGATCGACCTCTCGGCCGACTTCCGGCTCAAGGATCCGTCCCAGTACGCTCGCTACTACCACGCGGAACACCCGCGCCCCGACCTGCTCGCCAGGAGCGTTCTCGGGTTGCCGGAGCTCCATCGCGAAGCGCTCCGCAGCGCTTCCCTCATCGCGGTCCCGGGGTGCATCGCGACCGCCACGATCCTGGCGCTGCGCCCGCTCGCGACCGCCGGATGGGTCGGCGACCGTACGGTCGTCGTCGACGCGAAGAGCGGTTCGTCCGCGAGCGGCCGGGACGCCGGGCCCGCGGGGCAGCATGCCGAGCGGTCGGGCGCGATGCGGGCCTACGCTCCGGCCGGGCACCGCCACACCGCCGAGATCGAGCAGGAGACGGGCGCGAAGGTCGCGCTCACCTGCCATTCGGTCGAGGCCGTCCGGGGCGTGCTGGCCACGGTCCACGCCTTCGTCGACCGGGAGGTCGACGACAAGGAGCTGTGGCGGACGTACCGCGCGGCGTACGGGAACG
>JASHWW010000133.1 GCA_030043855.1 Thermoplasmata archaeon | reverse complement strand
GGCGGCGCGCCGACCGGCGCGGTCCACGGGCGCGCGGGCGTCGGCGGCCGCAGGAGCGAGGACCAGGCCGGACGGCGGGGCGGCCCGAGCAGGCTGCGCCGCTTGAGCTCCGCTTCCTCCGGCACCCGAGCGAGCCGGCTCTCGACGAGGATCCGGAGCTCTTGGGCGGTGTGCCCGCGGGAGGTGTGCTGCAGGATCTCCCGAAGACCGCTGCGGAGCCCCTCTTCGTACCCGGCCGCGTACGCGCGAGCGTACTCCTCGTCGTCCGGCGGGTCCTCGGAGGGCGGCGGGGGCGCCGTCGGTCGCGGTCGCTCGCTCACGCCGGGGCCCGGTCCCGTGCGGGAGCCTCCGACACCGGGACGCCGGCGGGCCGTCCGGCCGGCGGGCGGACCGGGGGGTCCTCCGCCGGGGCGAACTTGTAGCCGTAGTGGATCACGCCCGCCTTCCCCTCCTCGCGGAGCTTGCGGAACGTCGCCCGCACCTTCAGTCCGATCCGCACGCCGTCCGGTTCGATGTTGACGACCTGGCCCGTGAGGACCGGTCCTTCCACCGTCTGTACGAGGGCGACGACGTACGGGACCTGCATCTCGAACCCCTCGGCCGCGTCGTGCACCACCGTGTAGCTGAGGACCTCGCCGTCGCCGGAGAGCTGGAACGGGACCATCTTCTCGATCGACTGGCGGTGCGACGTGCACTCGGGGCAGACCGATCGGGGCGGGAAGTAGACGGTCCCGCAGGTCGTGCACTTCGAACCGCCGAGGTTGTATCGCCGGGGCGTTTCGCGCCAGAACCGTGCGACCGACATCGTGCGTCTCCTAGTTCGCCCGCTCCAGCAGGGTGACGACGGAGGTGGCGCCGGTGCCGCCGACGTCCTGTGCCAATGCGAACTTCGCGCCGGCGACCTGCCGGTCCTTCGCCTCGCCGCGGAGCTGGCGGACCAGCTCGACGACCTGCGCCACGCCGACGGCGCCGAACGGACGGCCCTGGGCCTTCAGCCCGCCCGACGGATTGACGGTCACGCGCCCGCCCGGGCCGAACTCGCCGGCCGCGAACGCCGGGCCGGCCTGCCCCTTCTCGACGAACCCGAGGTCCTCGAGCGACAGGAGGGCGCTGATCGTGTACGCGTCGTGGATCTCCGCGACCTGGACGTCCGCGGGAGCCCGGCGGGCCTGGGCGAACGCCCGGCGACCGGCCTCCTGCGTCGAGGCGAGGCTCGTGAGGTCGGTCCGGTGCTGGACCGCCATCGTATCGCACGCGACCTGGCTCGCCGCGATCCGGATCGGCGTGTCCGTGTGCTGACGGGCCGTCTCGAGGGGCCCCAGCACGACGGCGGCCGCGCCGTCGGAGAGCGGGGCGCAGTCGAAGACGCCGAGGGGCTCGGCGACCGGTCCCGCGCCGACGACCTGTTCGAGGGTCAGCTTGTTGCGGTAGTGCGCGTTCGGGTTCTTCGCCCCCATCGCATGGGCCTGTACCGCGACGCTCGCGAGCTGCTCGCGCGTCGTGCCGTAGAGGTGCATGTGCCGGCGCGCGATCAACGCCCACAGCGCCGGCAGGGTCGCGCCGAAGACGACCTCCCACTCGTGGTCGGCGGTGGCGCTCGTGATCTGGTTCGCCGTCGCGTCCGGGACGTCCGTCAGCTTCTCCGCCCCCCCGACGACGACGTAGTCGTACAGTCCGCTGGCGACCGCCAGGTACCCGGCGTGCAGGGCCAGCGCACCGGACGCTCCGCCGCCCTCGACCCGGACCGCCGGCAGGTGGCGCCGGGCCAGCCCGGCGTAGTCGAGGATGAGCGGTGCGATCTGCTCCTGGTCGAGCAGGGAGCCGGACGCCATGTTGCCGAGGTAGAGCCCGCCGAGTTGCGCCGAGGAGAGCTTGGCGTCGACCAGCGCCTGGAGTCCGGCCTCGATTCCGATCTCCCGGAACGACCGATCCCACAGCTCGCCGAAGCGGGTCTGCCCGACGCCGAGCACCGCGACGTCCCGCATCGTCAGGCCTCCCCCATGTGGATCTTCCCCCGGAACTTCGCGTAGACGGCGTAGGAGATCTCGACCCCCTGGTCGAGGTACTCCTGGACGGGACGGCCGAACGACGCGTCGTACCGGCCGAGCTCGTCGGTCGTCTCGAGGTCGAAGGCGTCCGACCCCGCCCCCGAGCCGTAGCCGACCATCAGGATCCGTTCGCCGGGCCCGGCGTGGTCGAGCACGTTGGCCAGGCCGATGAGGGCGGCGCCCGAGTACGTATTGCCGATGTACGGCGTGACGAGCCCGTAGCGCATCTGGTCGTCCGAGAAGCCGAGCTGCTTGCCCACGCGCTGGGGGAACTTGCCGTTCGGTTGGTGGAAGACGACGTGGCGGTAGTCCTTGGGCGAGGTACCCGACGCCTCCATCGTCCGCCGGGCGCACTCGGTGACGTGCCGGAAGTACGCTGGCTCGCCGGTGAATCGTCCCCCGTGGCTCGGGTACTTCTGCCCCTCGCGGCGCCAGAAGTCCGGCGTGTCGGTGGTGTAGGAGAGCGTCCGGAGCACCCGGCAGATCACGCGTTCCCGCCCCACGACGAAGGCGGCCCCGCCCGCGCTCGCGGAATACTCGAGGGCGTCGCCGGGCGCTCCCTGCGACGTGTCGGTCCCGATCGCGACCCCGTACCGGATCATGCCGGCGCCGACGAGCCCGAGGCACGTCTGGATCGCCGCGGTCCCGGCCTTGCAGGCGAACTCGAAATCGGCCGCGGTCAGGTTCGGGGTCGCCCCGACCGCCTGGGCCACGACCGTCGCGGTCGGTTTGACGGCGTACGGGTGCGACTCCGAGCCGACGTAGAGCGCGCCGATCTGCTGCGGGTCGATGGCGCCGCGCACGAGCGCCGTCCGGAGCGCCTCGGTGGAGATCGTGATCGTGTCCTCGTCCGGCGCCGGGACGCTCTTCCGGTGGACGTTCAGTCCCTGGCCCATCCCCTCGCCGTCGGCGCCCCAGACGCGTCCGATCTCGGTCGGCGTGATTCGGTACCGTGGCACATACGCGCCGTAGCTGACGATCCCTGCTTCCATCGGATTCCCCGTTCCTACAGCTCCTCGAGCCGTTCGAGGACGGCCGGCGCGGCCAGCGCCGTCGTGAGGAGCGGGATGTTCTCCACCTCGGAGAGGCGGACGGCGAGCGGGTCGATGCGCCCCGGCGCCGCGAAGACGACGGCGGCCGGCTTCAACGGATGGGCGCGGATCGCGACCATCGGCGATCGGCCGTACTTCACGTTCGAAAAGATGAGCGCCCGCTGCGTCGTCCAGCCGTACACCTCGACGAACCGCGAGGCGTCGATCGACAGGATCGCGCGGGGGGCGTCGAGGACCGTGAACCCGTGGATGTCCCGGTGCAGGTCGACGCGGCTCACCGCCCGAGCCTCCAGCTGATCGGCGAGGGTCTTCAGCGGGATCGCCACGGCGAACTCCCGCATTCCCAGGATCCCCTCCGAGTGCGGGCGGAGACCGAGACGTTGCCCGACGTGGCCGCCGTTCTGCGCGTCGATCGCCAAGATCCCGTCGACGTACCGGCGAATGAATCCCGCGCCGGGGCTGACCCGTCGCTCCGACTCGTAGTCGCTGATCACGGACGGGACGGTCGTGAGCTGCTTGGCGAGGTCGCGCTGCGAGATCCCGAAATCCTCCCGCCACTTGCGGAGTGTGCGGCCGGGGTGCGGGGAGAGGACGACCTCCCCGGCGATCTTCTCGCGGATCTCCGCTTCCACGTCCGCGCGAGGCGAGCCCCGGTATAAATCGGTACTCTTGGTGTCGGTGCTAGCATTCGACAGGTGCCGACCGACCTCCCCAGCCGGACGGCCGTGGGGAGTGGACCGGGCGAGACTCTCCGGCGTCCGGAATCGGGCCCGAACTCCGTTTGAACTCGCGACCTCTACCTTGCCAAGGTAGCGATCTTCCGCTGATCTACCGGCCCACGAAGCTCGCCGAGCCGGCGTGTAGTTTAACCTCTTCGCCGGCGGCCCGCGCGGGTCCGAGCACGGATGTCCCGGTGCGTGCCCGGCGCCTCCGCAGGACGCGACGTCCGCGTTTGCGGCCAAACCCTTATGCGCCTCCCTCGGCTCCGCCGGAGGATGCCGGAAGGCTCCTCGTCGGGCGAGCCGATCGACGTGCTCGTGAAGAGCACCGCCGACCTCCTCCGGCCCGAGGAGTTGGTCCGCGAGGCGACGCGGGACATCGTCAAGGACGAGATCCGCAAGCATCTCGAGAAAACCCTTCGGGACGACCCGAAGTTGGCCAGCGACCTCAAGGACGCCGTGCGCGACCTCCTGCACGCCCGGGCCATGGAGTACGCGGCGCTGGTCCGCGTCGGGACCGCGACGGCGCGGCTCGGGCTGTCGGCCCTGCCGCCGGAGGTGCGTCGCGCGCTGACGCAGGACTTCGTCGACCTGGTCTCGAAGGAGCTGGGGCAGATCGTCGAGAGGTCGCTCTGATCCATGCCGATGGCACCGGATCAGGTCCGGATCTACGAGATCAAGCGCGTCGACGTCGAGGGCGCCCTCGTCATCGACGGATTCCCTTCGGTCGGCCTCGTCAGCTCGATCGTCGCGAACTATCTGATCGATACGCTCGAGATGGAGCAGATCGGCATTGTCGAGTCCCCCGCCTTTCCCACCGTCTCCCTCGTGCGGAACGGGAACCCCCAGCATCCGGTCCGGATCTACGCGGGGCACCCGCCGGCCGACCGCGCCGGCCGCGGCGCGGACAAGATCGTCGCCTTCGTCTCCGAATTCCACCCTGCCCCGACGATCATCCATCCGCTCGCGACCTCGATCCTCGACTGGGTCCAGGAGCAGCGGTGCTCGATGCTCGTCTCGCCGGAGGGTCTGGTGGTCGAGGCGGCCAACCCGCCGGCGCGGAGCGGGCGAGCTCCCCGCCTGAACGACGTCAAGGTGTACGGGGTCGCGAGCACCCGGAAGGCCCGCGAACTGTACGTCGAGCCGAACATGATCCCGTTCGCGGAGGGGGTCATCACCGGGATCGCCGGGGTCCTCCTCAACGAAGGGCGGCGCCGCGGGTTTGACGTCCTCACGTTCCTCGCCGAGGCCCAGGCCGACTATCCCGATGCCCGCGCGGCCGCGAAGGTGATCGAGACGATCAACCGGATCCTGCTGCGGACCGCGCTCGACCCGGTGCCGCTGTACGCCGAGGCGGAGCGGATCGAGCAGCAGTTGCTCTCGATTCAGCGCCACGCGGCGGACCGCTCGCGCGGCGAGACGGCGACGCAGCCGTCGCCGCCGATGTATCGCTGAGTCACCCGGCCGCGCGCTGCAATCCGACCGCGGCGGCCGCAAGCGTCGCGGCTCCGATCACGAGGGCACGCTCGTCCGGGGCGAACGTCGAGCTGTGCAGGCTCGCGGGATGGCCGGCCTTGCCGACCCCGAGTCGAAGGAAGGTCCCGGGGACGCGCTCGAGGTATCGGGAGAAGTCCTCAGCCCCCATCAGCCCGTGCTCGGTCTCGACGACGTTCGTCCGGCCGAACTCGACGCGGAGCGCATCGACGACCGTGCGGGTCGCCGCGGGATCGTTGACCAGCGAGGGGTAGCCGTACCGGTACTCGATGCGTACGCGGGCGCCAAGGCTGGCCGCGATCGCACGGACCCGACGTCGCAGGGCCGCCTCGATCATCGTCCGAGTCTCGGCGCGCATCGTGCGGACGGTCCCTTCGAGGACGACCTCGTCGGGCAGGATATTGTGGCGGGTGCCGCCGTGGATCGAGCCGACGCTCACGACGACCGGGTCGAACGGGTTCCGTACCCGGCTGACCAAGGCTTGGAGGCCGGTCACGACCTCGCTGGCGATCACGATCGCGTCCGGACCCTGGTGGGGGGTCGCGGCGTGTCCGCCCCGGCCGCGCACGACGATCCGAAACGCGTCGGCCGCGGCCATGAACGGTCCGGCGCGCCATCCGACGCGGCCGAGCGGAACGCTCGGGTCGACGTGCTGGCCGACGACGAAGGCGACGTGCGGACGCTCGAGCGCGCCCCGCTCGATCAACGGGAGCGCTCCGCCCTCGTTCCCCTCTTCTTCGGCCGGCTGGAAGAGCAGCTTCACCGGTCCCCCGAGCGCCCGGGGTCGGCGGCTCAGGATCCCCGCGGCACCGAGGAGCGAGGCGAGGTGGACGTCGTGGCCGCAGGCGTGCATCCGTCCCGGGAATCGGGAGTGGAACGGGAGCCCGGTCTCCTCGGTCACCGGGAGCGCATCCATGTCGGCCCGCAGGGCAACGACCGGCCCCGGCCGGTCCTCGGCGATCATCCCGATCACGCCCGTGAATCCCTCGAACGTCCGGGACGGGATCCCGAGGTCCGCCAGCGCGCGGACCACCTTCGCCTGGGTCAGCCGCTCCTGCGTCGACAGCTCGGGCTCCTCGTGGAACGATTTCCGCCACGTCCGCATGGCGGGCAGCAGTTCCCGGGCCGCGGGCGTCCAAGCCTCCGGCAGGTTCGGCATCGCCGGCGACACCGACCGTCCGATATAATGCGCGCGACCCGGCGCGAGGGCGGACTCGTCCCCGCGGGAACCGACAAGAGAAAGGGGGCGCGTGCCTCGTCCGAGCGCATGTCCGGGTCGATCTCCCCGTCCCGAACGGAACCCGCGGCCGATCCCGAGCCCTCCGACCGTGAGCCGGTGGCACCGAAGGCGACCGACCCCCGGGCCGAGCGGTGGGACCGGATCGAGCGGTCCGGCCTCGTGTTCGTCGGGCTGACCTCCGTCGTCGTGGCCGTGATCGTCCTCGCCCGGCCGAACCTCACGGTCGGCGAACTGCTGATCCTGCTCGCGGGCGCGGTCGCCCTCAACTCGGTCCGGAGCCTTCTCGCGGGAGGACGCTGGGCGATCTTCGGGCGCGGGGGCTTCACGCTCCCCGGTCTCGGGAGGATCGCGTACCGCGACCTGGGTCTCCTCGGGATCGGGTTGCTCTCGGTCGCGATCGCGCTCGGTGTCGTCTTCTTTCCCAACACGACCACCGCGGTGGCGGTCTTCCTCCTCGCGATCGCGCTGGTCGCGCAGGGACTCGCTCGCATCACGGAAGGGGTCGGGCGGTCCGTCACCGGGTGGATCCGCGGTTCGTCGATCGCGACCGGCGCGATCGTCGTGATCCTGGTCGTCGGGGCGGTCGCCTTCGAGGGTTTCGCGCTCCTCGGGTTCGCGATCCTCGTCGGGGTCATCCTGCTCGTGAACGGGATCGACACGGTCGTGGTCGGTCTCCGGCCGACGGACCCGCGGCAGTTCGTCCTGCTGAAGCTGATCCTGTTCGCCGCGTTCTACGGACTCGTCATGATCAACTGGATCGACCTGTTCGGCAAGGAGGTTCCCGGGTACGGAGTGTGGCTCGTCCTGAGTTACATGGCGCCCTTCGGGGTGTTGCTCGTCTTCCAGGGGTGGGAGGCGTGGCCGCTCGCCACCAGCCTCGGTCTCTTGGTCTCCCTGATGAACGACGTGGGGTACTTCTTCGTCGGCAACCTCCTCTTCGGCTTCCACGAGAACCTGCTCCCGTGGATCGCGGGCCAACTCGGATTCAAGGGCGGACAGGTGGTGACGTACTTCGAGGGGGGCGATTTCACGATCACGGTCACTTCGTGGATGATGGGCCTCTCGATCTACGCCCGGGCCCTCGTCGTGGCGGCGATCCTCGTCTACTGGTGGCGGCACCCCACCGGGATCGTCGCCCGCAGCGCCGAGACCCCGGGGTCGCCGCCGGCGACCGGGGTCGACCCAGTCCCGCGCCACAACGGCTAAGGGGACGGCCGCGGACGGGGCCCCGCCGCACCGCCCATGGGTCTCCACCCGACCGGCACCGAACTGTTCCTCCTGGTCGCCGGCGTCGCCCTGCTGCTCGCGGTCGGCGGGGACGTCGTCGCGCGGCGGTACCGGGTCCCCGACGTGCTCTGGCTCGTCGCGCTCGGGGTCGTCGCCGGGCCGGTCCTCGGCCTCGTTCCCGCCTCGACCGTCCTGCTCGTGGCGCCCGCGGTCGGGACCGCGGTCCTGGTCATCATCGTCTTTGACGCCGGCCTCGACCTCGAAGGGAAGATCCTCCGGCCCCTCCTCGCGTCCGCGGTCGTCTTCGCGGTGGTGACGTACGTCGCCGGCGTTGTGATCGTCACCGTCCTCGCCGACGCGTTCCTCTTTCCGGGCGACCTCCCGCTGTCGCTGTTCTTCGGCGCCGCGCTCGGGGCCAGTTCCGGAGCGGTCGCCATCCCCGTGGCGAACCGCATGGGGCTGCTGCCGTCGTTGCGCGGCTTCGTCCACCTCGACGCCGCGATCGAGGACGCGCTGGCGATCGTCTTCGCCGGGATCCTCCTCCTGATCCTGACGCCGAGCGGGACGTTTTCGACCGGGGACCTGGCGGTCGCCATCACCCTGCCGATCCCGGTCGGGATCGCGGTCGGGGTCGTGGGAGGGGTCGTCTGGCTCCTCACGCTCGGACGGTGGCAGGACCGACCGTTCGCCGCCCTCGCGACGCTCGGCTACGTGCTCCTCGTGTACGGCGTCACGAAGCTCCTCCTCGGCTCCGGGATCGTCGCGGCGTTGGTCGTCGGGATCGTCATCGCCAACGCGGCCGGCGTCCGGCGCCTCGTGCGATGGGTCGGCGCGTCCGGGATCCACCCCTCGGTGCGCACGGTCCAGACCGAGGTCGCCTTCCTCTTCCGGGCGCTCTTCCTCCTGTTCATGGGGTGCCTCGTCGTCCTGGCGAATCCCGGGTGGGTCGCGATCGCCGTGATCGTCGGCCTCTCGGTCGGCCTGCTGGCGCTCCGGTTCGCGGTCGCCCGGGCGCTCTCGCAGGTCCATCGCGTCGACCTGGACTGGGCCTCCACCCTCGGGGGCGTCGGAGGCCGCGGGCTCACCTCCGCCGTCGTCCTGATCCTGCCGATCTCGGTCATCCCCGGCGCGCAGGGCCTGTTCCTGCCGGGGGTCCTCCTGATCGTCGGGACCGACCTCGCGATGACCGCCTGGGTCTACGCGGTGTCGCGACGGGGAGGTGGACCGACGGCGCCCGGTTCCGGTGGGGATCTCGCGAAGGTGCGGCCGATCCTCGAAGGTCTGGCCCGCGAGGACGGCGGACCCGCGCGGGGCCCGGGCGTTTTCGATGTGCCCGACGGGGCCCCTGGGAACGCCGCTCCGACCCCTCCGAACCCGGCGTGAGCTCCGGGGCGTTCCTCGGCGTGGAGCGATGCGTCTACCTTTTATAGCAGCGCTAACTTACTAATCCCGAAAGTCCGTCGAGCGTCGGCGCGGCCGATGCCCGCGGACGGAGCAGCAGATCCATGACGAAAACCATCGGAATCGACCTCGGAACCAGCAACTCGGCGGCCGCCGTCCTGGAGGGCGGCCGGCCCGTCATCATTCCCAGTGCGGAAGGGACGACCGTCGGCGGCGGGAAGGCGTTCCCGTCGTACGTGGCGTTCACCAAGGACGGGCAACTGATCGTCGGCGAACCCGCCCGCCGGCAGGCGATCTCGAACCCCGAAGGGACCGTCACCGCCTTCAAGCGGAAGATGGGGACCGACTTCCACTACACGATCCACGGCAAGTCGTACACGCCGCAGCAGCTCTCCGCCTTCCTGCTCCAGAAGGTCAAGCGCGACGCCGAGGCGTTCCTGGGCGACAAGGTCGAGAAGGCCGTCATCACGGTGCCGGCGTACTTCAACGACAACCAGCGCCAGGCGACGAAGGACGCGGGCGCGATCGCCGGGCTCGACGTCGTCCGGATCATCAACGAGCCGACGGCCGCGTCGCTCGCCTACGGGCTCGACAAGGCCGGGAAGAACCAGAAGATCCTCGTCTTCGACCTGGGCGGGGGGACCCTCGATGTCACCGTGATGGAGTTCGGCGACGGGGTCTTCGAGGTCCTGTCCACGAGCGGCGACACGCAGCTCGGCGGGACCGACATGGACAACGCGATCACGGAGTGGATCGCCGCGGAGTTCCAGAAGGAGTCCGGCGTCAACGTCCGCTCCGACAAGATGGCGATGCAGCGGGTCCGGGACGCCGCCGAGAAGGCGAAGATCGAGCTCTCCTCGACCGTGGAGACGCAGGTCAACCTGCCGTTCTTGACCGCGACCGCCGAAGGACCGAAGCACCTCGCGCTCCAGCTGAGCCGGGCGAAGCTCGAGGAGCTCATCCGGCCGATCGTCGACCGGTGCCGAGCGCCCGTCGAGCAGGCGATCCAGGACGCGAAGCTCGCGAAGGAGCAGATCGGCCGGGTCGTTCTGGTCGGCGGTCCGACGCGGATGCCGATCGTGCAGAAGTTCCTCGAAGGGTCGATCGGCCGCCCGATCGAGCGGGGGGTCGACCCGATGGAGTGCGTCGCGATGGGCGCGGCGATCCAGGGCGGGGTCCTCGCCGGCGAGGTGAAGGACGTCCTCCTCCTTGATGTCACGCCGCTCTCGCTCGGCGTCGAGACGATGGGCGGGGTGCTGACCCACCTGATCGAGCGGAACACGACGATCCCGACCCGCAAGAGCCAGATCTTCACGACCGCCTCCGACAACCAGTCGACGGTCGAGATCAAGGTCGCCCAGGGCGAGCGGCCGATCGCGGCCGACAACGTCGCGCTCGGCAGCTTCCTGCTGACCGGCATCCCGCCGGCGCCGCGCGGCGTGCCGCAGGTCGAGGTCACGTTCGACATCGACGCGAACGGGATCCTGAACGTCTCCGCGAAGGACCTCGCGAGCGGGCGCAAGCAGGGGATCACCATCTCCGCCTCGAACAAGCTCTCGAAGGACGAGGTCGCGAAGATGGTCCACCAGGCGGAGGAGTTCGCCGAGAAGGACCGCGAGCGGGCCGAGCTGATCGCGGCGAAGAACCAGGGCGAGTCGCTCGCCTACGAGGCCGAGCGGCTCCTGACCGAGCAGAAGGAGAAGCTCGACGCCGCCGAGGCGGAGACGCTCCGGGGCAAGGTCGACGCGCTCCGCGCCGCCCTCGCGTCGAAGGACGTCGGTCTGAGCGAGGTCCGGACG
>JASHWW010000132.1 GCA_030043855.1 Thermoplasmata archaeon | reverse complement strand
TTGGGGCGGCGGCGGAGTTGTCCTGATCGGACCGGTGCCGATCTTCTGGGGAGGGTGGCGGGACGCGTCCCGACGGACGCGCTGGGCGGTCGCCGGGGTGGGCGCTGCTCTCACCCTGGGGGTCGGGCTCGCGTGGTGGCTGCTCGTGCGCTAGCCCCCCGGGACGCGGCGGCCAGGAACATCCGATGCAGTCGGAGGTCCCCCGACAGCTCCGGATGGAAGGTCAGGCCCCAGATCGCGCCCCGGCGCACGCCGACGACCTCGTGGCCGACCCAGGCGAAGGAGGTCGCGCGCGGACCCACGGCGAGGATGCGCGGGGCCCGGATGAACACCCCCGGATAGGCCGGTCCCGCGAGGCCCTCGATGCGGACCGGGCCCTCGAACGACTCGCGTTGAGCGCCGTAATCGTTCCGGCGGACGGTCACGTCGAGCGCGCCGAACGTCGGGGGGTCGATGCCGCTCGCGCCCGGCGAGAGCGCGGTCGCGAGGAGGATGAATCCCGCGCACGTCGCGAGCACGGGGAAACCGTCGCGGAGCCGGGCGCCGAGCGGCTCCCACAACCTCGCCTCTTGCAAGAGGCGAGCGATGGTGGTCGACTCCCCGCCCGGAAGGAAGAGCGCGTCGGCGGCCGCCAGATCGTCCGGACGACGGACCGCGATCGGCGAGCTGCCCGGGACGGCCTGCGCGAGTGCCCGAAGGTGCTCCGGAACGTCGCCCTGGAGCGCGAGGACCCCGACCTTCATCCCGCGGCGCGACGGAGCTCCTCCAGGATCTCCTTCGCTCGGTCGAACCGGACTTGACGGTCCCGCACGAGGCGTTCGACGACCCGGTCGACCTCGTCCGGGCGTGCCCCGGCGCTCGTCGCGAGGTTGCGGGCGTGCAGCTCCATGTGACCGCGCTGGATCCCCTCGGTCGCCAGGGCGCGCAGGGCGGCGAAGTTCTGCGCCAACCCGACGGCAGCGAGGATCTCGCCGAGCTCGCGGGCGCTCCGTACGCCGAGCACCTTCACGTTCGCCTTCGCCGTCGGATGCACCGCCGTCGCGCCGCCGATGAGCCCGACCGGAACGGGCAGCTCGATCGTTCCGACCAGGTTGCCGTCCACGTCCTTTTCGTACTCGGTGAGGGGGGCGATCACCTCGCCCCGGTCGGAGGCCTGCCACGCCGCGTAGCTGTGGGCGCCGCTCTCGATCGCGCGGAAGTCGTTCCCCGTCGCGAGGACGACACTCGACACCCCGTTCATGATCCCCTTGTTGTGGGTGGCGCACCGGAACGGGTCCGCGGCGGCGAACGCGTACGCGTCGAGGATCGCATCGACGACCTGCGGACCGGTCGCCGTGTCGGTCTTCAGGAGATCGGCCGGGAACGTCGCGCGGGCGCGTCCCAGCCGGTGCACGGCGAGGTTCGAGATGATCCGCAGGACGACCCGACCGCCGGTCAGGCGGGCGAACTCGGGTGCGAGCGCCTCGCACATCGTGTTCACGGCGTTCATCCCGCCGGCGTCCCGGGCGTCCACGAGGAGGTGCACGACGAGCATCGGTCCGCGGGCCGAGTCGAGGCGGCGGACCTCGATCTCCTTCGCCCCGCCGCCGAATTTCACCAGGACCGGGTCCTTCGCGTTCGCGGCCGCGAGCAGCTCGTCGCGGTGGTCCAGGATCCGCAGTCGCGCCGCCGCCGGATCGACGACGTCGAGGATCTGGACCTGCCCGATCATCACCGGGGCGGTCGTCTGCGCATGGAACCCGCCGCCGGCCCGGGCGACCTTCGCCGCGTTCGATGCGGCGGCCACGACGCTCGGTTCCTCGATCGCCATCGGGACGAGGACGTCCTTCCCGTTGATCCGGAAGTTCGTCGCGACGCCGAGCGGGATCGGCATGACCCCGACGACGTTCTCGATCATGTGGTCGATCGTCGCCGGGTCGACCCCCGGGGGGAACTCGTACGACCGCGCCTCCTCCTCCGTGAGCCCGCCCCACTCCCGCAGGAACGCCCGGCGCTCCGCGACGGTGCGACGATAGAATCCCGGGACCTCGGACGAACGCGTCACGCGGACCCCTCCGAGGACGGCACGTCGGTCGCGGCGGGCCCCGCCGCCGCCGAGGTCGTCTCTCGTGCGACGACGACCTTGGCCGGCCGAAGCAGCCCGCCGAAGAACCGGTACCCTTGCTGAACGATCTCCGCGACCGTCCCGTCGGGGGACGACCCGCTGGGCGCCGCCTCGCCGACCGCCTCGCATTCGTCGGATCGGAACGGACGACCGACCTCGGCGACCGGCTCGACCCCTTCGTGCTTCAGGAACGTCGCCCACTCCCGTTCGAGGAGCTCGAGTCCCGTCCGCACCGGATCGCTCGCGGGCAGCGAGCCGATGGCCGGCTGGGCCGACCGGAATCCCTCGAGGATCGGCAGCAGCTCCCGCAGCATCGCGCCCCGGGCCTGCCGGGTGATCGCCTCCCGGTCCCGTTCGGAGCGACGTCGGAAGTTCTCGAAATCGGCGAGGAGGTACTTGTACCGGGTCGCCCAGTCGTCCCCGGGGGCGGGTGCGGGCGTCGCCGCGGGGGCCTCGGTGCGGTCCGCCCCGGGAGCCCTCTCCTCGTCGGTCATGGTGCCGCCGGGGACGGAGGGGAGGCGCGGGTATTTCCGCTTGTCGCGGTCGGTTCCGGACGGGGGTCCGGAGGGGTCGTCTCGCGGCCCCCCGCAACCCCCAGATAAGCTGTCCGGAGGCCGCTCCCGGCCCCCGGAATGTGCGGCGTTTTTCCCCCGAAACCGAACCGTTATAACACGCCCCCGGCTCGGTTTTCTACGGCGGTGTTCCCCGCCGATTTCCGATGGCGCAGCAGACGGTCGACGCACCCGCGTACGATGCCAGTTCCATCCAGATCCTGGAGGGACTTTCGGCGGTCCGGAAACGGCCCGGTATGTACATCGGGTCGACCGACGCGCGGGGGCTGCACCACCTGGTCTGGGAGGCGGTCGACAATTCGATCGACGAAGTGTTGGCCGGGGCGTGCACGGAGATCTCCGTCACCTTGTACACGGACGGCTCCGCGGGCGTGCGCGACAACGGTCGGGGGATCCCCGTCGACGTCCACCCGAAGTATCACCGGCCGGCGCTCGAGATCGTCATGACCGTGCTGCACGCCGGTTCGAAGTTCGACCGGAACACGTACAAGGTCTCCGGCGGCCTGCACGGGGTCGGCATCCACGTCGTCAACGCGCTCTCCGAGTGGCTCGAGGTCCGCGTCCGCCGGGACGGGCACGAGTACTTCCAGCGGTACGAGCGAGGGGCCCCGGTCGGGGCCGTCGCGACGGTCGGCGTATCGGACAGCACGGGGACGGAGACGCGCTTCAAGCCGGACGCCACCGTCCTGGAGACGACGACCTTCGACAAGGAGACGATCGCCCGACGGCTGAAGGAGCTCTCGTTTCTCAACCCCGGGGTGACGATCCACTTCTCCGACGAGCGGGACGGATCCACCCTCTCCTTCCACCACGCGGGCGGGATCACCGAGTTCGTCGAGGACATGAACGGCTCCTCGAACACCCTGTTCCGGCCGCCGATCTTCGTCCACGCGAAGCGCGACTCGACGGACATCGAGCTCGCCCTCCAGTACAACGACGGCTACAACGAGACGATGCTCGCGTTCGTCAACAACATCAACACGGTCGACGGGGGCACGCACGTCGTCGGGTTCCGCGCGGCGCTTACGCGGACGTTGAACGACTACGCGCGACAGCGCGGGTTCCTGAAGGCCGACAAGGAGGGGCTCACCGGCGAGGACGTCCGGGAGGGCCTGACCGCGGTCCTGTCGGTCAAGGTCCTCGAGCCCCAGTTCGAGGGCCAGACGAAGGCGAAGCTCGGGAACTCCGAGGTCAAGGGCCAGGTCGAGAGCGCGGTCAACGAGAAGCTCGCGGAGTTCTTCGAGGAGCATCCGGCGGTCGGCCAGAGCCTGATCACCAAGGCGGTCGAGGCCGCCCTCGCCCGCGAGGCGGCCCGGAAGGCGCGCGAGCTCACCCGGCGCAAGAGCCTCCTGGAGGGCGGCGGGCTCCCCGGCAAGCTGGCGGACTGTCACTCCCGCGATCCGGCGGAGTGCGAGCTGTTCATCGTCGAAGGCGACAGTGCGGGCGGGACGGCGAAGCAGGGCCGCGACCGCGAGTTCCAGGCGATCCTGCCGCTCCGCGGCAAGATCCTGAACGTCGAGAAGGCCCGTCTCGACAAGATGCTGCAGAACGAGCACATCCGGGCCCTGATCCAAGCGATCGGGGTCGGCATCGGCGATGAGCTCGATGCCTCGCGGCTGCGGTACCACAAGATCATCCTGATGACCGACGCCGACGTCGACGGATCGCACATCCGGACGCTGCTGCTGACGCTGTTCTACCGGAAGATGCCGGTCCTGATCCGCGAGGGACGGGTCTTCATCGCGCAGGCGCCGCTCTATCGCGTGGCGAAGGGGAGCCGGGCCGCGTACGCCTTCTCCGACGCCGAGCGGGACCGGCTCGTCACCGAGTACGGCGGTCCGAAGGGCGTCACGATCCAGCGATACAAGGGGCTCGGGGAGATGAACGCCGAGCAGCTCGCCGAAACGACCATGCGACCGGGCGCCCGGACGCTGCTGAAGGTCACGGTCGAGGACGCGATCCGGGCCAACGAGCTGTTCGAGATCCTGATGGGCGAGGAAGTCGAACCGCGCCGCCTCTACATCCAGGAGCACGCCGTCGAGGTGACGAACCTCGACATCTAGGGGGTCCACGGCGCCGGCCGAGCTGTCGAGCGTCGCCGACGGGCTGCGGGCCGTCGGCCTCCCCGGACCGGATCCCCCGCGACGTCCGATCGCGCGGAGCCGGGACGGGTGGCTCCTCACCCTCGCGACCCTGGGGACGGATGGGAAGCCCACCTGGCACGGTCTGTGGGTCGCCCGGCAGTCGACGCAGGTCCTGGGCCCCCGACCGACGCGCAGCCTCGCCACCGATGCGGCCGGGCTCTCGGGGGCGACCGCCGACCTCTCCGACCTTCTGCAGGCGGCCGCCCTATCGTACCTGGACGTCCTCGAGGAGATCGGAGAGCGGATCGACGCGGCCGAAGCCCGGCCCGAGCCCCCGCCGATCCCCGAACTCAGTGGGCTGCTCCGCGACCTCGCCGGGGTCCGCAAGCACGTCGTCCGGCTCGCCGTGACGATGGGATGGCTGGAGGGTCCGCTGGGAGCGGAGTTCCCCGGGCTCGCCGGCCACCTCGGGACGTTCGCCACCGAGGTCGACCATCTGGAGCAGCTGTCGAACGGCCTCGCGCAGGCCGCGCGGGACCTCGTCGGACTCCGGACCGCGGTCGAATCGAACCGGTTGGCGGAGGGAGCCAACGAGCTCGGGCGGGTCTCCAACCGGATCGCGGCCCTCGCGAACACTTCCAACCTGCGGATGCTCGGTGTCGCCTACATCGCGCTGCTCCTCGCGCTCATCAGCGCGGTCGTCCTGATCCCGAACACGGCCGCGACGATCCTGGGGATGCCGAGCGCGGCGTGGGTCCCCGGGCTCTGGGTCGATCTCGTCCTCGTCGTCCTCGCGATCGTTCCGCTCGCGGTCGTCTTCTCGCGCCCGTGGGTGCGGCGCATGTTGCACGGCTGGCGCACGTACGAGTCCCGGAGCGCCGAGGGCCTCGCGGACCTCCCCGAGGTCCCGGCCCAGACCGTCAACTCGGGTCCGGCCGCCGAACGCCTTATCCGCGAAGGCCCGTAGGCGCGCCGTGCCGGACGCCGGCCCCGCTCCGCGCGTCATCGCGGATGCCCTCCTCGTCACCCAGGACTCCCGACGGCGCGTCGTCCGCGGCGACCTCCGGATCGAAGGGGGGCGCCTCGTGCACGTCGGCCCGCACGCGCCGCGCGAAGGGGCCGACGTGGTCGACGGTCGCGGCTTCGCCGCGGTCCCCGGGTTCGTCAACCTGCACGGCCACGTGGCGATGGGCCTCCTCCGCGGGATCGCCGACGACCGGGACCTGGCGGGATTCCTCGAGACGCTGTTCGCGGTGGACGCCCGGAGGACCGAGGCGGACGTGCTCGCCGGCGCGCGGGCCGGGGTCGCGGAGATGCTGCTCTCGGGGACGACCACGTTCCTCGACCTCTACTACTTCGAGGACGCGGTGGCGCGCGCGGTCGACGAGCTCGGGATCCGCGGCTACCTCGGCTGGGCCGTCCTCGATCCCGACAAGACGACGCAGAAGGGGGTCCCGCTCGAGAACGCCCGCGCCTTCCTCGGCCGGTGGAAGGGGCACGACCGCGTCATCCCGTTGGTCGCACCCCAGGGCGTCTACGTCTGCGACCGGGAGACGTGGCTCGGCGCCCGGGAGCTGGCCGCCTCGGCCGGTACGCTCTGCCACTTCCACCTCTCCGAGACGCGCCGGGAGGTCCACGAGCACGAGGCGAAGACCGGGAAGCGCCCGGTCGTGTGGCTGGACGAGATCGGGTTCTTCGGGCCCCGGATGGTCGCCGCCCACACCGTCTGGCTCACGGGGGACGAGATCGCGCGGCTCGGGCGGCACCGGCTCGGGATCGCGCACTGCGCCAGCTCGAATCTGAAGCTCGCCTCCGGCGGGGTCGCACCCGTGGTCGAGCTCCGGGCCGCGGGCGCCGTCGTCGGACTCGGCACCGATTCGGTCGCGAGCAACAACTCGCTCTCCCTGCTGCGGGAGATGCACGTCGCCGGCCTCGTCCAGAAGAACCAGCGGTGGGACGCGACGGTCCTCTCGGCCCAGGAGCTCCTCGACCTCGCGACCCTGGAGGGGGCCCGGGCCCTCGGCGCCGAGTCCGAGATCGGTTCGCTCGAGGTCGGCAAGCGAGCCGATCTCTCCCTGGTGCGTCTCGACCACCCGACCCTCCTCCCCGCCCGCCCGGAGTCGATCGTGTCGCATCTCGCGTTCTCGGCCTCCGACGAAGCGATCGACACCGTTTACGTGGGGGGCGTCCCCGTCGTCGAACGGCGGACGTTGCGGACCGGGGACTGGAGCCGGATCCGGACCGAGGCGGAGGCCGCGGCGGACCCGCTCTGGAGCCAGCGGCCGGCCGGCGGCCGCTCCTAACGGAGCGTCAGCGAGTTCTCGAGGGCGACGGCCAGCGCGGCCGCCAGCCCGGCGGGATCGTCGCGCACCCCGAACACGTCGAGACCGGTCAGCCGGTCGAGGTCGCCCGCTGCCGTCTCCGGGAAGAGGTCGCCCAGGATCGTTCGATCGACGGTCCGGCTCACCATGCCGTGGTGGAGCAGCCGGGTCGCGTTGAGGCGCTGGGCGGCGCCTCCCACGATCGCCTCCCCCACCGCCAACACGTCGCCGCGTCCGCTGAGCACACAGACATCGGGCGAGAGGTCGGGCGCGGGAGTCCACTCGGCCGAGACGGCGACGTCGCGAAGGAACGCGACGACGCCCGCCCCGAGCCGCCCGTAGGCACGGACGAACGAACGTCCGACCCGTGGATCGTTGCGGGGCAACACCACGCTCCAGACGAGATCGCCGGGCCCGTGGACGACGGCGCTCCCGCCAGAACGTCGGCGGACCACCGGGAGACCGCGCTCCCGGGCCCGGCGGACGACCGGGGCGTCCTCGGCGATCCCGACTCCTATCGAAAGGGAGGAATCGGTCAACGTGGCGGTGCGGACCACCGGCGATCCGCTCGCGAACGCCCGATCGTCGGCGGCGACGTTCTGCGCACACGTGAGCCGGTCGGCCCGGGCGTTCGAAGCCCGGGCGGCCGAGCCGTCGTCCGGGAGGAACGAAGGAGCGCCCGGCACGTTCCGCCGAGGTCGGGCCCCCTCTAAAGGCTAAGAACCGACCTCGGCTCCGGTCCGCTCGTGGCCGAACTGAATCAATTCCGCCTGCACGCCGGCGACCCCGCGCCCTCGTTCGCGCTCCCGGGGGTCGACGGCCGGACCTACCGCCTCTCCGACTTCGCCGACCGACCGTGGATGCTCGTCGTCTTCTGGTGCAATCACTGCCCGTACGTCCAGGCGTGGGAGGGCCGCATGATCGACATCGGCCGACGCTACGGTCCGAAGGGGGTCGGGATCGTGCTCATCAACGCGAACGATGCGCGGGCGTATCCGGAGGATCGCCTCGACTCGATGGTCCAGCGGGCGGCGGAGAAGCACTACCCGTTTCCGTACCTCCAGGACGAATCCCAGGACGTCGCGCGGTCGTACGGGGCGCTCGTCACGCCCCATCCGATGCTGTTCGACGCGCAGCGACGCTTGGTGTTCCAGGGGCGGATCGACGACGACCACCAGCACCCGGAACGGGCGACGCACCACTTCTTGGCCGATGCGCTCGACGCGGCGCTCGCCGGTCGGCCGGTGACGCCGGCGGAGCTACCGGTGTCCGGCTGCACCGTCAAGTGGCGGAGCTGAACGCGGCCGTCTTCCCCGCTCCTTGCGGGGCGCTCCTCGACGGGACTTGAGGAACGCCCGCCGGGCCTCGTACGCCCGGGCGAGGTCCGGATCGAGCGGAGCCCCCGAACGGTCCAGCCGGGCCGCGATCGCGACCTTGCCGGCGAGGGCCCGCGCCAGCTTCCCCCGCTCGGACCGGGGCGCCGATTGGATCGTCGGATGAAGGAAGAGCAGCCCGTGCCGGGGCGGAGGCGCATGGCCCCGGAGGTGCTCGAAGAACGCGCGCTCCGCCCCGAGAACCTGGACCGTACTCGAGGGTAGGCGCGCGAGGCGTTCGAGGCCCCCGGCCTGCGCCACGAGCCGGGCGGCCAGGTCGGGCCCGAGCAGGGCCGCCAGGTTCGGGGATCTCCGGGGGGCCGCCTGTTCGACGGCGGCCGCGATCGTCGCCTGCGTGGCCGCGATCGACCGGTACAGCTCGGCGAGCGAACGCCGTGCCGACTGCAGCGCGGGGTCCGTGGGAGCGAGCCTCCCGTCCCCGATGGTGCCGAGCGCCTGGGAGACCGCACGAGCGTGGTCCCCCGGATCGACGTCGGGGGTGTCGCGCGAGACCCAGCTGCCGAGCCGTTCCCCGACGAGGTTCTTCACGCGGTCGAGATCGGCGGCCGCCCGAACCGCTTCCTCGACGTGGATCGAGGGGTCCCAGGCCAACTCCAACGAGCGGTCCGCATCCGCGAGCAGGTACGCTCTCTGGGCGGAGCGGAGCGTGGGCGGCGGGTTCGGGGGCCGGGCCGCCCCGGCCTCGAAGCGAAGCCCGTGCGCCGCGATCCGTCGATCCGACGTGGTCCACTCCTCGGACCCTCGCTCGGCGAGCAGCTGCTCCTCCTCGGGCGTGAGACCCCCATCGCGACGTCGACGCGCCCGGTCCGCGAGCGCCCCGGCGTCGACCGGACTCCGAACTTCCCGGACGACGCGACTCCCCTCGAGCAACAGCGTGGCCGACCAGCCCGTTGCCAGGGTTTTCGTCATCGGGATCGTCCCCGGGTCTCGCCGAACCACATCCGCCGGACCGGGTTCCCCCGACGGGCGGCCCCACGGAATTCGCGAAGGTACGCCGATCGGTCCGGCACGCCGGGCGAAGGCGCGGCGCATAAATAGCGCGCCACGGGTCCGCGCCCTCGATGGCGGAATCGGGATCGGGCGACCTCGTCCTTCGCGAGCGGCACGGCCCGACGATGCTCCTCACGCTCCACCACCCGCCCGTCAACGTCCTCTCCCGACCGGTGCTCGACGCGCTCGCCGGGGCCCTGACGGAGGTCGAGGCCGACGAGACGGTCCGGGCCGTCGTGTTGGCGAGCGACGCGGAGAAGGCGTTCGCGGCCGGGGCCGATATCCGAGAGATGGCGCCGCTGGGTCCGGAGGAAGCGCACCGCCACGGGGCGCGCGGCCAGGCCGTGACCCGGCAGATCGAGCGGCTCCC
>JASHWW010000131.1 GCA_030043855.1 Thermoplasmata archaeon | reverse complement strand
CGAGACCCCCCCGGCACCGGAACCGACAGGGCCGCCACGGGCCGCACCCGAGGTCTCGTCCTCCGGTCTCGAGGGCGAGCCCGGCGAGCCATCGGCCCCACCGAGCGACGCCCCGGCGGTGGAGGTGCTTCCGATCGAAGGCACCGTCGAGACCGTCCCGCTCGCGGGCGACGCTCCCGCCCCCGACCCCCACCCGGTCGAGGCGGGCGAGGAGGTCCCCGAACCGAGCTCATCGGTCGCGACTCCGGCGGCGGATGCGCCCATCTCGCTCGTGGACGAGCCCACGACGTCGGAACCCGCGCCCGCCGGACCGGACCCCACCACTCCTCCGCCCGTCCCCGCCGTGGAGGAGACGGTCGCGCCGGAGCCGGTTCCGGTGCGGACGGAGCCTTCGTCCCTTCCCCCTCCCGCTTCCCTCGAACTCCCACCCCCCGTTGCCGCCGAGGCCGCCCCGGTGGTCCGTCCCCCCGTGGAGGTCCCTCCGGTGCCAGAGACCATCGAGGCGGCTGCCCTTCTGGCCCCGATCGAAGCGATCGCGCCCGCCCCGACGATCTCGCGGACCGGCGGCATAGAATTGACCGGCGCGTCAACGATCGTGGAGGCGCTGCAGCCGTTCTTCGACGCCGCCGCGGCCGGGCATCGCGGAGTGGCGGTGGTCCGGGAACCGCCCGAGCGGATCCGGGCGCTCGCGGGCAGCCGCCCGATCGAGGTGCTGTGGCTGAGCAACCTCGGGCGGGGACCGACGCTCAAGCCCGGCGATCTCGGCGGGATCTCGACCTACCTGTCCCAGGCGGTGGGGGACCGCGGGGTGACGGTCGTGTTCCTCGAGGGGATCGAATATCTGGTCCGGATCCACGGGGTCGACCAGGTGCTCGAGTTCCTCGCGGAGCTGGACGCGCGCCTGCGGGAGCACGAGGCGCGCGCCTGGCTCCACCTGACCCCCGACCTGCTCGGGAGCTCGGATCTCGATCGGCTGCGCGCCGCGTTCGTGCGGGGCGCGGCGCCGGGCGGGTGACCGTTCGGGAACCGGTGCGGTCGACTACGGGCAGGTGCCCACGGCCGAGCACTGCTGGGTGATCTCGAGGACGTTGTTCAGCGTGATCGACCCGGCCGAGACGGCGCCGAGGTCGAAGTAGAGGACGAACGTGATCGCGCTGCCGGGCGCGGTCGCCTGGGTCTCGACGTAGGCGGTCACGGTCGTGACGGTCGGACCGGCCCCCGTCGAGATCGAGAATCGCAGGACTAGCTCCGTGTTGACGGGAGCGGTCGTCGCCTCGGTGAATTTCCAGAATTGCCCGACGTCGCCCGCGGTCGCGGTGTTGACGCCGTAGTTGGTCGCGACCGCCGGCAGGACGGTCGGGGCTCCGACGGTCGTGGAGAGGGTCGTCGGCGCGGGCGCGGGGACCACCCCGACGCCCGAGTCGACCTCGGCGAAGTACGTCAATTGGGTGGTCGGATGGTACGCCCCGCTCCCGGTCTCCGTGCTCCCGAGTCCGATCGAGAACGAGGCAGCGACCGTCCATCCGGCCCCGATGGCGAGCAGCGCAACGAGCGTTCCGGCCCACGCCCATCGCCGCGCGGCGTGCGCGCGGCGCGGGGGGAAGAGGTTGGACTCGGTCGGCGGGCGCATCGGCCTACGGGCAGGTGCCGACGGCGGCGCACTGCTGGCTGATCTCGGTCACGCTGTTCAGCGTGATCGTCCCGCCCGACGGCGAGCCGAGGTCGAAGTAGACGACGAACGTCTGGGCGGTGGCGGGGATCGTCGCCTGGGTCTCGATGTAGACGGTCACCGTGGTGATCGTCGGGCCGGCGCCGGTCGAGACGCTGAAGTAGAGTTCGAGCTCGGTCGAGGCCGGAGCGGTGGTCGCCTCCGTGAACTTCCAGTAGTGGGCGACGTCGCCGGCGGTCGCGGTGTTGACGCCGTAGTTCGTGCCGGCGGCCGCCAGGGTCGTCGGCGCGCCGACGGTCGTGGAGAGGGCGGTCGGCAGCGGGGTCGGCTGGATCCCGACGCCGACGCTCGCTTCGGCCCAGTAGGTGAGGAGGGCGGTCGGGTGGTACGTGCCGGCTCCCGTCTCGGTGGAGCCGAGGTTGATGGAGAACGACGCGGCGAGGACCCAGCCTCCCGAGATCGCCAACAGAGCCACCAACGTGCCGCCCCAGACCAGTCTTCGGTTCAGATTCGTCTTCGCAGTCCGTGCCATGAGGGCCTCAATTGAACGACCTGCTGAGTTCCCCTACTTGAATGTGCGGTCGCTCGTTTGCGCGTTTTGGGCGGTCCGGCCGACACCTTCGTCCACGATACTCCAACGTGGCCTACCGTGGAGTTACGGCGCGGAACGGGACGGCGACACGTCGCACCGGACCGCGGACCCCCCCGGTCCGGACTACGGACACACGCCGATGGCCGTGCAGACCAAGACGTCGACCTGCATCGTCTCGATCGATAGCGAGGCCGGGGCGAACGCGCCGGCGTCCCAGTACGCGTAGAAGATCAGCGCCGCGGCCGGCGCGGTCGGCTGTGTCTCGAAGTAGACCGTGATGTGCGCGGCCGTCTTCGACAGACCCGCGGTGAACCGAAGCTCGAGTTCCGTCGACTTCGGCGCGGTCGTCTGCTCGGTGAACTCCCACCGGATCGAGGTGTTCCCCGCGGTCGCCGCGTCGATGCGGTACGACGTCGAGGCGGTCGGGAGGAGGGTCGGAGCGGCAACGGCCGCCGACACCGCTCCCGGGACGGGGGTCGGGATGACCTCGAGTTGCGTCGCGGCCCACACCCAGTAGGTCGGACCTGCCTCGCCGACGTCGGCGCCCTGGGCCTGCTCGGTCGTTCCGGGTCCGACTTGAGAACCCGCCCCCAGCACGCCGCCACAGAACGCGCCGACCAAGAGGGTCGCTGCTACGACTCCCCACCAGGCCCACGGGCCGCGGGAGGCGGAGGCGGGAGTCGGCGTCTCGCTCACGGGCAGGTCCCCACGGCGGAACAGACCTGGGAGATCTCGACCTGCGAGACGAAGGTCACACCGGTGGCGTGACCGCTGTCCCAAAAGATGGAGAACGTGATGGCGGCGGTCGGGGAGGCTGCCTGAGTCTCCACGTACACGGTGCGGGCGAAGGTGGTCGCCGTGGCCCCGACCAGATAGTCGACCGTGAACGCGATCTCGATCTCGATGTTGACGGGCGTCCCGGCCGATTCCTGGAACGTCCACTCCAGGGCGAGGTGGCCGGGAACCCCGAAATTGACCCCGCGGTTGGCCGCCACCCCCGGAAGCCGAGTCGGCGTCGCGACGGCGAGGCTCAGGCGGGGCGGGAGCGGAGCGATCGTGACGGCGGCGAGCGAGCCGGTCTGCTGCCAATGCGCGAGGAAGTCGGTCGGGCTCACCAGCCCCACCGAGGTCTCGGTGCTCGACGTGATCCGCAGGGATACCGCCCCCGCGGTGGCGGACGCCAGCAGGATCGCTAGCACGATCGCCTGGCCGGCCGATGGCCAGCCCCATCGGCGCTTCCGCCGTGCCGGGGGCGACGCCCCCGATCGGGGCTCCGTCATCGTCGGTCCGCAGACAGGGTGCGGCCGCACCCTCGGACGAACAGGGTCGGGCCGAGGAGATTAGGCTTCGCTTCCACCGGCGCCGGACGGGGGCCCGGTGCCGATCCGGGGGCCGATCCGTCGCGCCCACCCCCATGTATTAATACGTATTCCGAGAGTTTCTAGTCGAAGGGGCGGAGTTCTCTCCGGAAGTATGGCGGTCGACGGGCCGAAGCCGGAGGACGGTCGGTTCGCGGCCGACGCGACCCGGGCCGGGATCGTGGTCCCGACGCCGAAGCGTTCGGATCCTTGGGACGCCGCGGCGGTGATCTTTGCGGTCGTCGTGCTCGGCGTCGCTACCGGCGTTCTGACGGGGTGGTTCAATCCATCGGCGTCCTCTGGGGCCGTGCCTCTGCTGTTCGGACCTCAGGACTGCACGGCCACCCAGGTCGCTCTGAACGGCTCGCTCGCCGCTCCCGAGGGAGCCCCACTTCCTTCGACCCTCGCTCGATTCGGAGCCGAGTTCTCGAGCGCGAACGCCGGGTGCGTCAACATCACCACCGCCGTGGGGGCCGACGAGCTGCTCCCGTTCGCCGACAAGCAGGCGGTCTTCCTGGCGTTGGACGGGCCGACGATCGATGCGGCGGTGGCGGCCGCCCCGAACGCGACCACGACGTTCCCGATCGTCGTGGACCCCGTGTCCGTTGTCTACCACGTGCCCGGACTGGCCGGCGGGCTGAAACTCACCGGAGCGGAGCTCGCGGGGATCTTCAACGGCACGATCGGGAGCTGGAACGCGGCTCCCCTCGTCGCGACGAATCCCGATCTCTCCGCCGTGCCCGATCTGCCGATCTCGGTCTTCTACCGATCCGACACCACCACCGTCACGACCGCGTTCACCGAATTCCTCGCCGCGGCGAGCCCGACCTGGGCGATCCAGGTGGGCGCCGGACCGTCGGTCCGATTCCCGGTCGGGTCGGCGGAGAACTCGTCCACCGCCCTCGTGGAGGCCGTCGACGGAACCGTGGGTGCGATCGGATACGCGGAGTTGGGCGACGCCGCCGGCGCCGGTCTCCCTTCGGCCCAATTGCAGAATCCTGCGGGCCCGTTCGTCGGCCCGAGTCCGACGAACGCGAGCGCCGCCGTCGCGGCCGCCGCCAACTCGACCGCGGCCCAGACCGGCGATTGGGCGGCCTTCTCGGCCGTCGACGCGGCCGGGTCGTCGAGCTACCCGATCACGACGCTCTCGGTCGCGGTGGTCTACACGGATCTCGGACGGGCGTACGACGACCTGTTTCCGCTCAACTCGGCACACTGGCTGATGACGTTCTTCTTCTGGGTCGTGGTCGGCGAGTGGGCCCCCCACGCCGGTTCGGTCCCGTTCGCCCCTCTCCCGCCGGCGTTGCAGGCGGACGTCCAGCCGACCCTGCTGAAGGTGACGTACAACGGCGAGAGCGTGCTCCTGCCGAACGACGAAGGAGGCGAGTCGGGAAATGAAACCGGGGAATTCTAGGGCCCCCCGGCGTCTCCCGGATCCGCGAGCATGAGCCCCTCCATGGACCCCATCGCGATCATCGGCGCGATGGCCAGCGTCGCGGGGACCATCGGACTGTTCGCTTGGCTCCGTCGCGCCGCCCCGTCGCCTCGCGCGGCCGCGGTCGGCGTGGTCGCGCTCCTGGCGGCGGACCTGGGGCTGGCCGCCGTCCTCGGGGGCCCCGGCGGGGCGATCGCGGGACTGGTCTCTCCGCTGTTCCTGCTGGCCGCGGCCGCTCAGATCGCGGTGGCAGCCGCGCTCCTGCCCGACCCCGTCCACCCGTGGCTACGGGTCCTCGTGGCGGGCGGCGCGGTCCCGCTGGCCCTCGCGCCCACCGTCGCCCCGACGGGACCGGGAGCCGTTGCCGCGACCGCGATCGGCGCGGCCACGTTCGTCGCCTTGTTCGTCGTCTCGCTGCAGTTCCTGTACCGCCACAAGCAGCTCAGCGCCCGTGTCGCGCGATTCCTGGTCCTGTGGAGCGGACTGGCTTGCGCTCTGGCCGCGGGATGGTTCTTCGCGCGGTTCGACGGCAGTGTGGTCGTCCTGGCCGGCGCCGCGGCACTCCAGCTCGTCGGCCTGATGGGGGTCTCCGCCCTCGCCCCGCCGGTCGACCGAGAGCCGCGGATCCCGTGGGTGGTGCGACCGTTCTGGACGTTCGAAATCCTCGTCCTGACGTTCGTCGCGGAGTTCTTCGTGGGAGCCCTGCTCGACCTGTCGGTCGCCGGGACCACCTTCCTCGGGTTCATCCCGTTCGTACCGATCCCCGCGGGAGGTGTGGCCGCCCTCGGGCCGGCGATCTACGACGGACTCTGGTTCGCGGCTGCCATCCTTGCTTCGGCCTGGTTCCTCGTCGTCTTCGGGGTCACGATGGGGGCGCTGGTCGTCTTCAAGATTCGGGAGACGCACGAGCGGCCGCAGCGCTATCGGCTCGCGCTGATGATCGGAGTGTACGCCCTCGGGGCCCTCTACATCCCGAGTCTCGCTTCGTCGACACCGCTGCTCGGCGCCCAGACGATGGCCAACCTCCCGATCGTCGGCTGGGGGT
>JASHWW010000130.1 GCA_030043855.1 Thermoplasmata archaeon | reverse complement strand
CCTGCCACTCCGTGTCTGCCACGTTCACGCCCGGCGGCGCGTCGAGGACCAAGCGGGCGCCCCACCGTCCTTCTCCATCGGCGGGGTACGGTCCGACCGATTCCATACCGATGCGTCGCCCGAATACGTGGATCTCGAACGTCGCGAGGTCCTTCGGGCGCTCGGGGGAGTACTCGCGCAGCGACCGCACCATTCGGCGGTCTCCCGCGGAATACGATCGCAACAGCTCCCCGGACAGACGCTCTAGCTCCCTTTCGTACAGCCACTGACCTCGCACCATCACCCCGCGGGGGTGGCGAAGTACAGAAAGGTCGGTCAGCGGGCTGTCATCGACCACCAGCAGATCGGCTCGGGCCCCCGGCCGGATCACTCCGAACCCCCCGGGGGTCCCGAGGAACTCCGAGGCTTGTGCGGTTGCCATCCGGATCACCTCGAGGTTCGAATACCCGCACTGGACCAGTCGCTCCAACTCCGTGTGCAGTGAGTACCCGGGCACCACCCAGGGGTTGGGGGTGTCCGTCCCGACGAGGAGTCGCGCGCCCGATGCCCGAAGGGCTCGGACGATCCCCCGCCGTCCCTCAACGATCGCGGGCATCCGATCCCAGAACTCCTGCGGCATCGTTCGCAATCGGAAGTCCTTCGAGGGATCCCAATGCGCGAGCAGTTTCGGCGGGCACCAACGCATCTCGGGACGGGCGAGTCGTTCCCCCACCTGCGACGGCGGAGCCAGCGCCTCGTAGACGGTCAACGTGGGGCAGCTCCACGTTTCGGACCGGGAAATCTGTTCGGCGACCTGAGGGATCAGCTTCGGATCGATGAAATCGCCCGACCGCACGTACTCCTCTCTCGTGAGCGGCCGGCCCTTCCACGGCGCCTCCTCCGACTGGATGGCTTCCAACGTTCCCTCGAGATGCTCGATGGACCGTTGGCGAGCCGCCAGCGCTCCGGCCAGTTGAACTTCCTTGGGAACGTGCCCCACGACCGGGAGACCCTGGCGGTTCGCCTCCGCGACGATCGCCTCGTAGACCTCCCGCTTCAAGTTGCCATAGACCTTCACGGCCGAGTAGCCGTCGGTCTTCTGGCGCTGGACCTCTTCGACCGCCGCCTCTGCGGTTGCGAGCGGCACGCATCCGTTCCAATACGGAGGCGACCCGTCCACGATCGGTCCGGTGGTGTAGAGCGTCGGCCCCAGGATCTTCCCGTCTTCGATCCCCCGGCGCCACGCGAGGTGGCGCGAAGTTCCCCACATGTTCCGGACGGTCGTGACGCCGTGGAGCAGGAACAACAGCAGATCGGCCTCTCCGTGGACGTGCACGTGCATGTCGGAGAGTCCGGGGAGCACGACTCCTCCCGATTTCCAGACGATTCGAGTTCCGGCCGGTGGCGGGGTCTGGTCCGCCGGGCCGACGGCCTGGATCCGGCTCCCGTCCACCACAATCGTCTGGTGTTCGGATACCGTCCCGGCGGCGGGGTCCAGAACGGCGACGTCGACGAAGGCACGTCGCCCCCGAGCCTTCGGCGGTTTCATGGGTCCTCCCCTCGGTAACCCCCGTCGATCACGAGAATGCCGGGGGCGTTCAGCCCTGTCCCATTTGCTTCATGGCCGCTTCGCGGCGCTGCTCCATTTCCGCGGGCGTCCAATCTTCGACGTGGGACGCAAGCGACCACGAATGGCCGAACGGATCGAGAACTGACCCGAATCGGTCGCCCCAGAACATGGTCTGCGGCGCTTGCCTCGAGGTCGCCCCCGCCGCCACGGCCTTGCGGAACGACTCGTCGACGTCGGGAACGTAGAGCCACACCGCGGCGGATGCTCCGCCGAGGGACTTCGGCGACTTCATGTCCGAGCCCGGGAACTCATCGCTCAACATGATCACGGAGTCCCCGATCTCGAGCTCCGCATGCCAGACCTTTCCTCCCGGTCCCGGCGCCCGGTTTCGTTCCTTCGCTCCGAAGGCGCGTACGTAGAAGTCGATCGCCTTGGCGGCATCGTCCACGACGAACGCGTGCGTCACAGCATGGTATCCGGGCGGCGTCCAGTGCTTGGCTTTCGCCATGTCGCCTCCGATATGCTACATCTGCTTTAGCATGCCGTTCGCGATCTCGTCCGTATCGTCCACGAGCGACTAATCCGAGCCAGAGCTCACTTTCGGTTCAATTCGTATCTCACGAACAGCGTCCCGTCGTTCAGGGCGCGAGCATCGCGCAGAAGGAAGTCGTGCCGCCCGGGCGAGCCGATCGGGATGACGTCGTCTGCGAAATTGGGGTCGTCTGCCGTGTGGAAGAGATGCTTGCCCCGACCAACGAGCGAGGGTTGCACCTCGAGGATCATCTCGTCCACGAGATCTGCCTCGAGGAACGACTGTGCGATCCGAGGCCCCCCGCCCAGCGCGATGCCCCCGCCGGGGGCCGACCTCAGACGGGCGACCTCCTCCGTCGGAGTCCCCCGGGCGATGTAGGTATTGTCCCAGAGGGATTCGGTCAACGACTTCGAAAAGACGACCTTCTGGCATCGATCCGCGAATCGCGAGTAGTTCCGCTGCCAGTCGCTCGCCTTCGGGTTGTCCTTTTGCTTGGGCCAGTGGGACGCCCACTTCCGGTACGCGTTGCCGCCGAGGATGATCGTGTCGATCGACGCCATTCGAGGTTCCCACATCGGATCGTCGGCGGCGTCGGTGTACGGAGGCTCCGCGTACACCGGGAACTGGGCCTGTCCGTCGATCGTCATGAACATGAACATCTGGATCTTTCGCATCGTCGCTCCGTTATCCCCCAGAATCGGTTGGGAATAAGTAGGGAACATCGGAACCGTCGGGCCGGCGGAACGCCCACCATTCGACCGGGTTGCAACTGCTGT
>JASHWW010000129.1 GCA_030043855.1 Thermoplasmata archaeon | reverse complement strand
AGAGCGCGTCGCCCCAACCCTGGATCCCGGGCGCCGGGGAGAATTGGCTTCCCAACCAACGCGCCCCGACCATCCCGAACAGCAGCGTCAGCAGCGCGGTCACGATCACCAGCAGTTGGGTCGCTTCGGGACCGTGCCGCCGCCCCGGAAGAACCCCGAGCGGTACGGAACGATCGCCGTGACGAGCAGCGTCGCCGCGACGGCGGACGCGATCGAAAAGACGTTGGGGCTGAGGATCGCGATCGCGATCGTCATGGTGGGGGCGAGGAGCGAGAAGACCCAGGCGACGGGGCTCCGGTCCCGGATGCGCAGGGAGAGCGCGAGCAGGAGCAAGCCGGCGATCACGTCGAACGGAGGGTCGTAGCCTCCGAGCGGGTCGGTGTAGAGGTCGCGCGGGATGATCGTGGCGGAAAGGAACCCGAGGACGACCAGCAGCCCGCCGACGCCGGCCGCCGCCGCGCCGAGGTAGGGGGCCCGTGAGACGATCCGGAACGGCGGGGCGGACGGAGGCGGTCGGAGGTAGCGGGAGGTGACCGAGCCCATCCCGAGGCTCGGGAGTCCGGTTCGGCGATAAGGTCAACGCGACGCGCGCTCGACGGTCGGGTTCCCGCCCGCGGGCGCCGGAAACGGCATCTACGGTCTCCGATTCGGCGGACGATGACCCGTCTCGAGAACCCTCCCGAGAACCCCTGCTTCGGCTGCGGACCGAACCATCCCCGTGGGCTCCGACTCTCGTTCTCGGAAGAGGCGGCGCCGGACGGAGCCCGTGAGGTCGTGGCGACCTTCGAGCCGAAACCGGACGAGATCGGATGGCCGACGCTCTTCCACCACGGGTTGCACTTCCTGGTGCTCTACGAGGCGTCCTACTGGGCGGCGCTCACGCTCGGCGGGCGCCTGATGGTCAGTCAGGGGCCGATCCAGTACACGGCCGTACGGCTCCCTCGGGTCGGCGTACGCCACGTTGCGCGAGCCCGCCTCGACGGGACGGTCGAGGGCCGGCTCCGGGTCCGCTCCGTCACCGCGACGGACGCCGGGAAACCGTGCGCTACCCTCGAATCCGAGTGGATCCCCGTCGCACCGGGGGTCCCCGAACGGGCTGGGATCTCGCTTCCGTCGTACCTCACGGACGAGATCCGGCCGGCGTAGGGCCCCCGCCACGGTCGAGGGAGCGACCACCGACTCCCACGAAACGCGGATATACCGGCCGCCCACATTCTTTCGTGGGTCGGAACCACCGAATGGAGGCTCAGTGCCGGGTCTGAGCATCGTCATTCCGGCGTGGAACGAAGAGGATCGACTCGCTCGAACGCTCGCCCGCTACGTTCCCTCGCTCGAAGCCCGCGGGGAGCCGTACGAGGTGATCGTCGTCTCCGACGGGATGCGCGACCGGACGGCCGAGGTCGCCGAAGCGTGGGCGTCGCGCGGGGTCCGACTGCTCCGGTTCCCGAACCGACTCGGGAAGGGCGGCGCGATCCTCGTGGGACTCCGGGAGGCGCAGTTCGAGTACGTCGGATACTTGGACGCCGACGGCCCGATCCCGCCGCAGCAGATCTACGGATTGGTCGATGCCCTGCGGGACGTCGATTGCGTGGTCGCCTCGCGATGGATCCGCGGATCGACCGGCGTGGAAGCCGAGCCCCTAGTCAACCGGGTGGCCGGACGAGGTTGGAACTTCCTGGCCCGTTCGCTGCTCTTCCTGCCGCTCCACGACACCCAGTGCGGCGCGAAATTCTTCAAGCGGTCGTTCGTCGTCTCGCTGTTGCGCACGGTGACGTTGACGAACCGGGCGTTCGACGTCGATTTCCTCTACCACGTGCGGAAGGCGGGGGGGACGCTCCGCGAGGTCCCCGTGGACTGGAAGCACGACCCGAACACACGGCTTCCGATCGGCCGGGCGATCCCGATCATGTTCATCTCCCTGGTCGGGGTACGGGCGATGAACCTTCCGATCGGGCGTCGCGTCCCGGCCCGCCTGATCGAGTGGTTCAATCGCGAGTGGGGCAACCAGTAGGCGGGCCGCACATCGGCGGCCGCTGCCGGGGTCTCGGATCGAACGGGCATCACGGACGGTACCACCTCGCATGTCGGCCACGGTGTCGGTCATTGTCCCGTCGCGCAACTCGGCCGCGACGATCGCTCGCTGCCTCGGTTCGGTCCGGTCGCAGACCACCCCGGTCCACGAAACGATCGTGGTAGACGCGCTCTCCACCGATGGTACGGCGGCGCTCGCCGCCCCACGGGCGCAGGTGCTCTCGGTCGACTGCAGCACCACCGAAGGTCGGTTGCTCGGCGCGGAGCGGGCGTCGGGGACCTACCTCCTCCATCTCGACTCGGACCAATGGCTGGTACCGGACGCGGTCTCGCGCTGCCTGGCAACCGGGAACTCGACCGTCATCCTCGGGGAGAACTCGGTCGGACGCGGCCTCGTCGCCATGGCGAACCGGGCGGACCGGGCCGCGGTCGAACGCCACTGGGCTGCGAACGCTGACCCCGTCGCCGGGCCGATCTGCCCGCGATTTTACGAAAGGTCCCTCTTTCTCGCCGCGGTACGTGCGATCCCGCCCGAGCTCCTCGCCACCCGACCGGCGCCCTACGCGGAAGACATGATCATCTATCGGAACGCGGTCGACCGCGGGGCCCGCCCCGCGTACATTCCCGCGGCGGTGTTCCACTCCGAGATGGAGAGCCTGGCCGCCTACGCGCGGAAGTGGTACCGCTACGGTCACAACGCGAAGCAGTTCCGAGGTACGGAGCTCGAGCGGTTCGCGACGAAGCGCGGGGCGCGCCATCTCTCCGGGCTCGACTACCTGCGCACGGTC
>JASHWW010000019.1 GCA_030043855.1 Thermoplasmata archaeon | reverse complement strand
CAACGAGCTCGTCAACCAGTCGGGCGGAACGATCTCCGCGCCGGCCGCCACGCAGACGTACGAGGGTTCGCTCGACATCATCAACGCGATCTCGCAGCCCCCGCACACCGCGACTGACGTGGCCGCGGTCGCCGATTTCCGGCTGATCCCTGCCGACCTCGAGCCGACGTACGCCGCCTGGGAGGTCGTCTTCGGGGCCACGCCCGAGGTGCTCACCTACGACCCGTCGCTCGGTGCCTTCGACGGGATCAACACGACGAACTGGGGCTGGATGCTGCCCCGGGCCGTCGCCGCCTCCGGCGTCCCGATGGCCGTCTGGAACGCCTCGACCGACCCGAACGGCTACAACGAGATCTTCTCGATGGAGCTCCAGGGGCTGTTCTACAACGACAGCCTCAACACGACGTTCGCGCAGTTCTACACGGGCGGGCCGACCGGTCTCGCGGTGCCGATCCCGGCCATGGCCCACATCGAGCACGAGTCGCAGGCCGCGGAGCTCGTCTCGACCGGGACCGTCTCCGCCGCGATCACCTACCGGTCGTACGCGATCGCGAACCACATGACGTACATCCCGCTCGACCCGATCGTCGGCCTCTTCTCGAACAACTCGACGGCGCTCACCGACTACGCGAAGCTGTCGACGACGATCCTCAACAACGCCCTCGCCCCGACGGTCGTCCACGCGGCCCCGATCCTGTTCGCGGTCACGGTGCCGCTGAACGCCCCGAACGCGGCCCTCGGTGCGGCCTTCCTCCACCTGCTGCTCTCGCCCGCGGGGAGCGCGATCCTCGCCCAGGACGGGGCATTCGACCCGATCTTCCCCGGCTGGGCGGATAACCCGTCGAGCGTGCCGTCCGTTTTGGCCCCCGATGTCGTGCCCCTGCCCGCATGGGCGAGCGGGCTGCTGACGTAGGCGTCCGGCCGGCGCCCCCGCTCCCCTGGGCCCGCCGGGGCGGCCGGTGGCGTCGGGGACCGTACACGCTCGTCCTGCAGGTCGTCCTGGCGGCTTCGCTGCTGCTGCTGTTCCTCCTGCCGATCTACGAGCTGTTCACCTTCGCCCCGCCGTCGCGGATCGTCCTCGCGCTCGAGAACGGTCAGGTCCGTGCGTCGCTCTGGTTCACGTTCTACGCGTCCGGGATCGCCGTCCTGGCGGCTCTCTTCTTCGCGGTCCCCCTCGGGTACCTGCTCGCCCGACGGACGTTCTTCGGCACGCGCGTGATCGAGTCCCTCGTCGCCTTGCCGGTCGTGATCCCGCACCTCCTCGTCGGCCTCGGGCTCTTCCTCCTCGTCGGGTACCCCGGGACGCCCCTCTACCACCTCGCCACGTCCCTCGGATTCCCCGTCACGGACACGATCTGGGGCGTGGTACTGGTGATGGTGTTCGTCAGCGCCCCGTACACCGTACTCGCGAGCGACCTCTCGTTCCGGGCCGTCGACGAGCGGGTGATCGAGTCGGCCCGTTCGCTCGGTGCCGGTGGCTCGATGGCGTTCCTGACGGTGACCTTCCCCCTCGCGCTGCGGGGGATCGTCGCCGGCCTGCTGCTCACGTGGGCCCGCGCGGTGAGCGAGATCGGCGGTCTCCTGATCCTCGCGTACTACGTCTACCCGGCCGGCCCGTACACCGGCCCGGTCACGAACACGATCTCGCTCTACATCTACGACCTCTACCAGCTCGGCGACCTCCAGGACGCCGCGGCGGTCAGCTCGCTGTTCCTGATCGTCGCCTTCGCCATCTTCCTCTCGGTGCGCCTCGGCGAGCGGTCCGGGTGGCTCCCGTGGCGGCGGGGGGAGCTTGGGCCGTGAGCGACTGGCGCGTCGCCGCCCTCGAGGCCGACGTCGGTCGCTTCCACCTCGGACCGGTCGATCTCGCCCTCCCGCCCGGGCGCGCGGTCGCGATCCTCGGCCGCTCGGGCGCGGGAAAGACGACCCTGCTGCGCGTCCTCGCCGGGTTCGTCCCGGCGCGTCGCGGGCACGTGGTCCGCGACGGGATCGACGTCACGGCCTGGTACCCCGAGGAGCGGCGACTCGGCTACGTCCCCCAGGGACTCGGGCTGTTCCCGCACCGGACGGTCGCGCGGAACGTCTCCTACGCGCTCGATCTCGCCGAGGCGCCGGACCGGGCGACGCGGACGGCCGACCTCCTGGCCCGGTTCGGTCTGACGGGGCTGAAGGACCGGTACCCGGCCCGGCTGAGCGGCGGGGAGGCGCAACGGGTCGCCCTCGCGCGCGCGCTCGCCGCCGATCCCGAACTGCTCGTCTGGGACGAGCCGTGGCAAGCGCTCGACGTGGAGGCGCGCGCCGACCTGGCCGAGCTCCTGCACGAGCTGCGGACCGAGGCCCGCGTGCCGCTCGTGGTCGTGACCCACGATCCGGCGCTGGCGTTTTCCGTCGCCGATCGGTTCGTGGTGCTGCGGGACGGACACGTGCTGCTCGACCGGGACGCGGGCGGATTGATCGCGGCACCCCCGGACGCCTTCACGGCCCGGTTCGTTGGCTTCGAGAACGTCGTGGACGACGCCGCCCTCGCCGCCGCTTCGCCCGGCCCGTTCGCCGCGTTCCTCTCCACCGTCCGCGGGGACGACGGCGTCGCCTTCTCGGTCCCGGTCGGCACGTCGGCCCCGGCCGCTCCCGGCC
>JASHWW010000018.1 GCA_030043855.1 Thermoplasmata archaeon | reverse complement strand
CAGTCGGGCGGCAGGATCGTGAGGAAGCCCGCCAGGACGACCAGCTCGGCGCCCTTCGCCTCGAGCTCGCGGGTCAGGTCGCGCGACCAGCGAGCCGGATCGACGCCGTGCGTCGGCAGGACGATCGTCGGGAGGCCGCGACGCCGCGACCGCTCGATCGCCGGCGCGTGCGGGCGGTCGGCGACCACGAGCGCGATCCGGGCCGGCAGGTGGTCGCCGCCGACCAGCTCCGCCAGGGCCTCGAGCGTCGTCCCCTCGCCGGAGACGAGGATCGCGATCGGGAGGTGACGGGCCACGGCGCTCCGACGAGCGGGCGGTCGCAGATGACGGTGGCGGGGCGCTAGAGCATCACGCGGAGGTTCAGCTTCTCCGTGAGCTCCTTGTACCGGTTCCGGATCGTCACCTCGGTGACGCCGGCGACCTCCGCGACCTCGCGCTGGGTCCGCCGCTCGCCGCACTGCACGCTGGCGATGTAGATCGCCGCGGCGGCGACGCCGGTCGGGCCGCGCCCGCTCGTCAGCTCCCGCTCGGTCGCCTCCTTCAGGATCTCGTTGGCGCGGGTCTGGATCTCGCCCTTCAACTTCAGCTCCGAGCAGAACCGCTGGATGTAGTCCTGCGGCCGCGTCGGCATCAGCTTGAGGTGGAGCTCCCGCGTCATGAACCGGTACGTGCGGCCGATCTCCTTGCGGCCGATGCGGGACTTCGAGGCGATCTCGTCCAGGGTCCGGGGGACGTTGCACTGCCGGCAGCTCCCGTAGAGCGACGCGGCGACGACGCCTTCGATGGACCGTCCCCGGATCAGGTTCCGGTTGACCGCCTTCCGGTAGATCATCGCGGCGGTCTCGCGGACGTTGCGGGGGAGCGCCATGCCGGAGGCGATCCGGTCGAGCTCCGCGAGGGCGAAGGCGAGGTTCCGCTCGGTCGCGTTCGAGACCCGGATCCGGCGCTGCCATTTCCGCAGCCGGTACAGCTGGGCGCGGTTGCGCGTCGGGATCGACTTCCCGTACGGGTCGCGGTTCTTCCACCCGATCTCGGTCGAGAGCCCCTTGTCGTGGATCGTGAGGGTGGTCGGGGCGCCGGTCCGGGCCCGCTTCTCGCCCTGCTCCGCGTCGAACGCCCGCCAGTCGGGCCCCTGGTCGATCATCGACTCTTCGAGGACCAGGCCGCACTCGTCGCAGACGAGCTCGCCGCGTTCGTAGTCGCGCGTCAGGTGGGTCGACCCGCAGCTCGTGCAGCGCGTCGGCACGGCCACGTCCTCGGGGCGCGCCGCCGGCTTGTCGCCCGCGGCCGATCCGTCGTCCGTCGGCGCCGGCTCCTCTCCCTGCGTCATTCCCGGACCACCGTCGCGCCGATCAGGGCGACCGCCTCGGCCGGGGACGGCGCCGCCCGCGACCGGACGCTGAGATACGGCCGGGCCACCGGTCCGAAGACCCGCACGACCCGCCCCCGGAACTGTCCGCGCGCCTCGCGCACGGGAGTTCCCTCGGGGACGAGCTCGGATCCCGAGGCGCGGACCGTCAGGGCGCCGGTCGCGGCGACCGCGACCACGGTTCCGACCTCGCTCGGCGGCGAGCGGCTGCTCCCCCGCGACAAGTGGTATAAACGACTTGCGATAGGTAATTAAGCGTTACGGTGGAGCCCGAGGGCGGTTCCGGGGCCGGTTGCTCCGTCCGGCCAGCCCGGCGTCGCCACCGTTCGGATCGTCGGAGATCTCCGGCGGGACGTACGGGACGTAGAACGAGGGCCGCTCCTCCTCGTCCCCGTCGGCCGACCCCCGGGCGGTCGGGGACGGCGGTCCGTCGTCGGGGAGTTCCTCCCCTTCGTCGTCCTCGTCGTCGTCGGGCATCGGCACCGGCGGCCGGGGGCCGGGACCGGGGAGGGGCGGTCCCTCCCGGGTGAGCTTCTTCTCGCGGGTCAGGCGATCGACCTCGAGCCAGAGCGCTTCGACCTCCTCCTCGGGGGTCCCGTACCGGCGCTCGTCGCTGAGGGCGGCCCGGACCTGCGTCATCAGTCGGGCGGCGCTGCTCGCGTCGCGGGCCTTCGATTTGATCCGCTGGAGCCGCCGCGCGAGGTTGCGGGCCTCGAGCAGGATCTCCTCCTCCTCCTGCGGCGTGAGGCTCGGCAGCGCCGGTGCCCGCGGGATCCGGGCGACCGCGCGACGGGTCTCGACCAGGCGCTGGGCCGCGGTCGGCAGGTTCTGGTCCTGGATGGCGAGCAGAAGACGGGAGAACGAGGCCGCCGCGTCCCGGACCTCCTCGCCGCGGTCGCGGGCCTGCCGGATCGTGCCGCCGAGGCTCTGCGCCTCCTGGACGCAGAACTTCGGGACGGCATCGTTGAGGACCGCCAGCGCCAGCGACGCGCTCGCCGCCGCCTTCTCGAGCGAGCCGGCGCTCAACGGATCCGCCTGCAGCCGCGTCCGGGGGTTTCCGACGCGAGCGTCGAGCAGGGCGAGGTCGACCCCGATCGTCGCCGCGATCGCGCGGAGCTCGTCGGCGCGCCGGAGCAGCTCCTTGACCCAGGTCCAGTCCTTGCGGACCCGGTCGATGAGCGCCTCCGCCCGCTTCACCATCTGCGTCGCGGTCTCGACGCTCTGGCTCTGGACGGCCTCCTCGAACGCGGCCTGGATCTGCTGGGTCGGGAACGGCAGTCCCTCGGCCTGGAGGGTTCCCGCCTCGGCGACGACGGCGTCGAGCCGGCGTCGCAGGTCCGCGAAGGCGCGCGCGTCGAGCACCGGCATGCGTCAGGGCCTCGCCGTCTCGTAGGTCAGCGTTCGCATCAATCGGGTCAGGGTCTGGTCGGCCGCGTCCAGCTCCCGGGCGCGCAACAGTTCGGTCGCTTCCCGGATCTGGACGGCGGCCTCTCGGGCGGTGTCGGAGTCGGGCGGTAGGGTACGGACCCTCGCCGCGAGGCTCCGGGCCTTGTTCAGCAACCGCCCGAGCATCTCGTCCTCCGTTTCTTGCGGCGGGGCGACGGGCGCGGGCGGGGGGCGGGCGGCCTCCGACGCTTCCTCCCGCTGCAGCTCCTCGAGCAGTCGGCGGAGTTCGCGCACGCTTTGGACGGCTTCGCTGAGCCGACCCTTCTTCAGGTGACGGGTCGCCTCGACGTGCATCCGCCGGGCGGCCGCGCTGGGCACATGGTCGTCCGGATACCGGTCGAGCGCGGTTTCGTGCTGGGCGAGCTCGCTCTCGAGCGTCGCGGGGATCGCCTCGTGGAGGAGCATGAGCGTCCGCGCGGCGGACTGCGCGAGGACGTCGAGGCTCTCTTCGGTCAGGTCCGGAGCCGCGAGCTTCTCCCGGATCTCCTGGAGCTCCCCGGAGATCTCCGCGAGCGGGATCCCGACCTCGGCGGCCTCGCTGCGGAGGCCCTCGATCTGGCTGAGGAGTCCCTGGAGACCTTTCCAGTCGGATTCGAATTGCGCGAGGCGACGCTCCAGCTCGACCAGCCGGGTCGCCGCCTCCTCCCGAGGACCGTCCTCGAGGGCCTCGGTCAGCTGGGAGAAATCGTCGGAGACCGCGAATCGGACCCCGGCCTTCTGGAGGGCGATCCGTCGGTCCTCCAGCGCCTGGAACCGGCGCGTCAGCACGTCGTCGGTCTGGCGCTCCAACCGCTCCTGGGCCGAGCGGAGGATGTCGAGCGCCTGGGCGACCCGGCCCTCGGCCTCGCTGAGCGCGGCCTCGCACAGTTCGCTCGTGACGTCCGGGGCCCCTCGCCCGAGGCCCCGCAGGAGTTCCATCTTCTCCCGGAGCGCGCGACTGATCGTCGCGTTGAGCTCCTCCTCCGCCGTGGGCGGTGGCACGGGGACCGCCGAAGGAACCGTCGACTCGGCCGCCGGCGTCCGGGACGACGCATCGTCCCCCACCGGAAGATCGCGCGACCGCAGACCTTCGATCGCGAGTCCGGTCGGGAATCCGCAGACCGTGCAGTGAGCGGCCGTCGAAGCGATCGGTTGTTCGCAAATCGGACAACTGGACGGCACGTGTCGCTCCAGTACACCTCAGAGACGGTGCCTCGATGCTTAACCCCTTCCTATCGGGAAGGGGAGTTCCGGGGCGCCGTCACCCGCCGGAGAACGTCGGCACGACGATTAACCGGAGCGGGTCCTCCAGCGGGGTGTCCAGCGGGATCGGAGTTCCGTCGAGCAGGACCGCGCACCCCTCGGCCGCTCGGCCGATCTGCCGAAGGGCCGTCCGGACCGGCGACCCGATGGGAACGTCGACCTCGTGCCGATCGACGGAGCCGCCCCGCGTCACCTCCAGTACGACCCGGATCCGGCCGGGGGAGGCGCTGAGGGGGAGACTTTCCGTCGCGCCGGGGGAGGCCCGGACGTCGTTTGAACTCCCGCGATGCATACGCATCACCAGATCTCGAATCTGGCGCCTTGGCCGAGCTAGGCTACCTCAGCACCCGAGCGGTGGGAGTCGCCTCCGCTTATGTGTGTTTTGCGCCCGAATCGCCGACCTCGGCGGGGGAACATCCCCGCTCGTTCCGGAGGAGCGCCCGGGACGATGGGAAGGGGATCCGCCCTCGGTTCCGGCCGCGAGGCGCACGCGGCTCTCCCTCCGTACGGCCCGTGGGCCCGGGCCCCCGGGAGGCCCTACTTGCCCCGGTCGGCGGGATTCCCGATCGCCGCCTTCAGCCGCGTGATGACCTCGACCGGATACGGGTCGACGCGCCGACGGGCGGCCAGGAACAGGCTGACGTGGTCCCCGAAGGCGATCCCTCCGATCAACGCCTCGAGCCGATCGTCCGAGGGGAGGGGGATCCGGGCCGTGCGCACGCCCCGCTCGACGAGCAGCCGCTCGAGGTACCGGGCACTCTTGCGCGTGGCCGCCGACTCCTCCGACCAGGTGAGAACGACGACCGCGGCCCTCCGCGCCTCCGCGGCACCGGTGGCGTCCCAGCCGACGATCGCATTGTGGAGGAGCTCCGGGATCTCGTCGAACACGGCGACGCGCTTCGCGTTCTCCTCGATCTGGGTCTTCCAGCGTCGCGCGAGCGGCGCGAAGGCGCTCTCCGCGTAGACGAACGGGATCCGCTCCCCGATCGTGGTCGCGACGGCGGCCGCCGGCCCGCTCGCGCGGGCGTACGAACCGATCCATCGCTCGGTCTTCTCCGCGGCCCGCTCGATCCGCGCCTCGTTCGACTCGGGGAACAGCGGGTCGAGCAGTCCGAGGACCCCTCCGAGGAGGTGGCCCACGGCCGAGCGCGGCGGCATTCCGGGGGGCACCGCGAGGTGCGGCACGTCGTCGTCCGCGGCCCGCTCGGCGAGGAGGCCACCGGAAGTGAGGACCGTCCGCTTCGCGCCGACCCGTCCGGCCGATTCGTACGCCCGCAGGGTCTCCCAGGTATTCCCGGAGTAGCTGACGAGCAGGACGCGGGAGCGGTGGTTGACCGACCGGGGGAGCTCCGGTCCGCGGACGACCGAGAGCGCGACGGGACTCTCCGCGTCGACGACGCACCGGGCGAGGTCGGCGGCGATCCCCGACCCGCCCATCCCGACGGCGTAGACCCGCGGGGCGGCCCCGTCCTCCGGAAGGGCGATCTCCCGCCCCGCACGATACCCGTCGAGCAGCCCTGCCGGCAGTCCCGCCGCGAGGGCTCGCATCCGAGCCGGTCCGTCGTCGGACATGCGAGAGCCTCCGGGGCGGTCGGGGAAGGTCGGCGAGTATAGCGCTTGCGCCCGGTCGCGCTTCGTCCGGGGAAAGTAGAAGAAGCCGGGACCGCCATCGAACACCGACGCGGGCGGCTCGACGCTCGCGAGAGGAGAGCCGAGTGCCGGAGGATTCGCCCGCGCCCCGCCCGGCCGAACCTCGCGTCTCGACGGGCAACGCGAGCCTGGACACGATGCTCGAGGGGGGCCTGCTCCCCCACCGCCCGTACCTCCTGATCGGGCCCGCCGGCACCGGCAAGACGACCCTCGCGCTCCAGTTCCTCTGCGAGGGCGTCCGCCGGGGCGAACGGACGCTCTTGGTCACGCTCGAGGAGCCGCCCAACGAGGCCCGGCTCAACCACCGCGCGCTCGCCCCGGAGCTCGACAAGGTCGAGGTGTTCGATGCGATCCCGGACATCATGCGGTACGAGCGGGCGCCGTTCAAGGACATCGCGGCGGTCCGCTCGGCCGTGGCCTTCCGCGACGTGCCGCTCGACATCCGTCGCACGGCCGAGCTGACGAGCGTCGAGGTCACCATCACCGCGCTCGAACAGCTGCTCCGATCGGAGGTCCAGCGGCGGGGCTACACGCGGGTCGCGATCGACTCGCTGACCGCCCTTCAGTACTTCTGCATGAAGGGCTTCGATCCCGTCGGCGGAGCCCAGACGTTCCTCCGCTTCCTCTCGGACCTCCGTGTCACCACCGTCCTGACGGTCGAGTCGCCGCTGGAAGACCTCGAGACCGCGGAGCGGATGCTCGCGCGCGGCGAGATCCGGCTCTTCCGATGGGAACGCGACGGACTGACCGTCCGCGCGGTCGGCGTGGAGAAGTTCCGGGGGAGCTCCCACGACGTCCGGTTGCACCCGTACCGGATCGGGCCCCGAGGGATCGACATCCAGCTCGACGTCACGATCTCCCGCGACACCCGGCAGATCATCGAACCGACGGCCCCGCCGATCGTCGTCACCGTCGAACCCCCTCCGGTCTCCGCCGCGTCGCTGGTCGATCCTCTGTCGGAGGAGATCGACGACCTGATCGTCGTGGGCGCCGACGTCGTCCCGATCCGGTTCGAGGTCGAAGCCGCCCGAGTGGCCGCCGCCTCCGGCGACCTGGACCTCGCGAACCGCCACCTCGACCGCGCGACCGCGCTGACCGTCTCGGCCGCGGAGCCGTTCCGATCCGGCAAGGTGCGACTGCCGAAGAAGTCGGGGACGCGGGCGGCCCTGGCCCGGATCCAGCAGCGCGCCGAGAGCGCCCGCCCCGGCGTCCCGCCGACGTCCCTCCCTCCGGCTCCCGAGCTCGAGAGCGAACTCGCCGCCCTGCTCGATCACATCCCGGCGTCCGCGGCCGTCGTCCCCCCGCCGGCCGCTCCGCCGGAGGAACTCCCCGCCCCGGCGCCGGAGCCCGCGGCTGCCGAGCCCGTCTCCGTCCCGCCGGCCCCCGCGGCCGCGCCCGAGCCGGTACTCGAGGCGCCCTCCCCCGTGATTTCCGAAGCGCCCGCTCCCCCGACCGTGGCGGCCGAGTCGACCGTCCCGGCGGCCGTTGCGCCCGAGGTGCTGGCCGCACCCGTTC
>JASHWW010000128.1 GCA_030043855.1 Thermoplasmata archaeon | reverse complement strand
CGACTCGGTGCTCGGGGAGGTCCTCGAGAACCGGGGGTACCTGACGAAGGGCTCGACGAACTTCCTCGGGATGCTCGCCGCCGTCGGGATCGCCGCCGGCTTGCTGGCGGCGTTCGGAGGCGTGCGGTGACCGAACGACCCCGATCCGGCGGCTGCGTGGTCCTCCTCTCCGGCGGAATGGATTCGGCCACTTGTCTCGCGTGGGCGCGTCGGCGGTTCCGGACGGTTCACGCGCTCACGGTGCTCTACGGCCAGCGACACGCCCGCGAGGTGCGGTCGGCCCGGGCCATTGCGCGTCGATTCGGCGCGGCCCGCCATGTCGTCCTGCGGCTCCCCCTCGGTCCGCTCCTGCGGTCGAGCCTGACCGACCGGGCACGTCCGCTGCGGCGGACGCTGTCGGGGACGGGCACCATCCCCGCCACGTACGTGCCCGCGCGGAACACCATCCTGCTGGCCGTCGCGCTCGGGTACGCCGAGAGTCACGACCTCGGCACGATCGTGCTCGGAGCGAACGCGATCGACTATTCCGGGTACCCCGATTGCCGGCCCGAGTACTTGCGCGCCTTCCAGCGGATGGCCCGGCTCGCGACGAAGGCGGGCGTCGAAGGACGCCTGCAACTCCGCATCGCGGCGCCGCTGGTGCGGAAATCCAAGTCCGAGGTGGTCGAGCTGGGCGATCGTCTCGGAGTTCCGTGGGAGCTCACCTGGAGCTGTTACGCGGGCGGGCCCGTCCCGTGCGGCCGGTGCGACGCCTGCCGTCTGCGGGCCCGTGGATTCGCGCGGGCCGGGGTGCGCGACCCGCTCCGACCGACCGATTAGGACGACGCCGGCGGAGCGGCCGGGGGCGCCGGGGGAACCGGGGGGACCGCCTGCGTGCACGCGGAGCACCGCGTAGCGGCGAGCGGGATCTGCGTGAGGCATTGCGGGCAGGCGCGCGTCGTCGGCGGGGCCGCGCCCTTCCGCTTCGCCACGGCGTCCATGTGGCGCTGGTACGGGAGCGCGATCACGAAGAAGACGACCAGCGCGACGATCACGAACGTCAGGATCGCGTTGAGGAAGAGCCCGGGGTAGAACACGCTCCCGTTCAGCGTGTAGGTCAACGCCGCGAAGTTGACGTGGAAGATGGCCCCGATGAGCGGGGTGATGAGGTCGGCGACGAGCGCGGCGACGACCGCCGCGAACGCCGCGCCGATGACGAAGGCGATCGCGAGCTGGACCAGGTTCCCCTGCTGGATGAACTTCACGAAATCGTCGCGGATGCTCATCGGTCGGCCTCGCGGGGCGACGGAGAGGTGCTATTTGGACCTTGTGACGCCCGCCGAGCGCGGCCTCACATCGTCTCGAGCCGGACGAGGCCGAGCAGGTCGAGCGCGTTCCCGAGCGTCTGCCGTACGGCCGCCACGAGCGCGAGCCGGCTCGGGCGCTCGACGTCCGACTTCAGCACCGGGACGGCGTGGTAGAACCGGTTGAACTGGTCGGCCAGCTCATGGGCGTACCCCGCCAGCGACTGGATGTGCGCGCTGCGGGCGGCGTACGCGACGATCCGGGGGAACTTGGCCACGACCTTGACGAGGGCGATCTCTTCCGGGTCGGCGAGCCGTTCCGGGTCGAACGGGTACGGCGGTCGGTCGGCCGCTCCACGTCGCAGGAGGCTCGCCGCGCGGGCGTACGAGTACTGGACGAACGGACCGCTGCGACCTTCGAACGACAACGCGTCCTCCCAGCGGAAGACGACCGGCTTTTCCGGGGCGACGCGGGCGATGTGGAATCGGATCGCACCGGTCGCCACCGCCTCCGCGATCCGATCGACGTCGCTCTCCGCGAGATCTTCCCGCCGCGCGAGGACCTCCGTCCGGGCCCGCGCGACCGCCTCCGCGAGGAGGTCGTCCAGCCAGACGGCCGACCCCTTCCGGGTCGACATCCGCCCGCCCTCGGGGACCGTGATGTCCTGGTAGATCACGAACTCCGGCCGCCGAGGCTCTCCGATTTCGGCGAGGAGCGCGTCCAGCGTCCGGGCGTGCAGTTGGTGGTCCTGCCCCAGCACGTCGACAACCCGTTCGAATCGAGCGAATTTCTGGAGATGGTACGCGACGTCTCGCGTGACGTAGAGGCTCGTGCCGTCTCCGCGCTGCACCACGATGTGCGTCGACTCCTTCGGCAGTCCGTGCGCCGCCGCGTCGATCGCCAGGGCGCCGTTCTCCTCCGTAACGGCGTGCGGGCTCGACCGCAGGCGGTCGAGCACCCGACCGACCGACCCGTCGCGCAGGAAGTCGGATTCCCAGACGAACTCGTCGAAGCCGACCCCGAGCCGCCCGAGCGAGGCGAGCATCCCGTCGAGGATCTGCTGGGTGATCTGCCGATGGTTGCTCGGCGGGGTCCCCGATTCGACCTGCTGGACGACCCGGGCGACCTCCGCCGCCGCGTCCGGATGGTCCTTCAGGTACGCGCTGACCGCGGGGTAGATGCGTCCGAAGTGCCGATCGGGTTTGTCGGTCTCCGACCCCCGACCTTCGTCGGCGGCCCGGACGCTTTCGGGCCATTCGTCCCGCGGCTTCGCCCAGATCCACGAGATCATCGCCGCTTGTCGTCCCATGTCGTCGATGTAGTACTGGGTCGTGACGTCGGCGCCGGCGGCTCGCGCGCAACGGGCGAGGGTGTCGCCCAGGATCGCGTTCCGCACTCGGCCGACGTGGAACGGCCCGGTCGGGTTGGCGCTCGTGTGCTCGACGCAAACCGGGCCGCCGGCTCGGGGTCGATGGCCATACGCACCCCCGCGCCCCAGGGCGAGTTCGAGGGTGGCGCGGGCGAGAACCGCCGGATCGACCCGGACGTTCACGTATGCCCCGGTCGCCGCGACCGAACGAACCCCCGGCGAGGGGGGGAAGCCCGACGCAAGCTGCTGGGCGACTTCGGGGGGGGCCCGGCGGGCCATGGCGGACAGGCGATGGGCCGGGAAAGCCAGATCCCCTTCCGGCCCCCCGTCGAGATTGAGCGCCGACCGGACGTCGGCCTCGGGGAGTTCCAATCCGAGGTTGCGCGCGGACTCCACCAGTCCTCGCACGACGGCGGCGACCAACGGGTCCCACGGGTCGGTCTGCCCCTCCGGCGCCATCGACCGACTTCCGTCCTGACCCGCGCGGGAAGCGCTTTAGCGGGCCGGGCA
>JASHWW010000127.1 GCA_030043855.1 Thermoplasmata archaeon | reverse complement strand
GTCGCGATCGCCGGCTTCGGGATGTACGTCTTCGCCCAGACGGCCACGATCGACGGGAACTCGGTCTCCGGGTACTCCTGGATGAGCGGACCCGGCTGGTGGCCCAACAGTCAGGCGACGGGGATCTTCGCGCAGTGCGCCACGACCTGCGACGTCGGGTCCAACACGGTCGACACCTCCGCGATCGGGATCGCGGTCCTCTCGTACGCCTACGGCCCGTCGCCCGCTCCGGGCTGGCCGTTCGCGGCGGCACCGAGCGCCGGCCCGATCGCCGTGACGGACAACTCCGTCACCGACAGCGGCGCGTTCGGCATCGCGCTCGAACTGAACCAGTTCTCCGCGACGTGGACCCAAGCGCCGACGGTCGCGATCACGGGGAACACGATCGACAACGAAGCGTCGGGCGCGGTCGGCCTCATGGTCGACCAGGGCGCCTACACGATCACCGGCAACACGTTCGAAGGGACGACCCTGATCGGTTCGAGCGGCTCGGGCCAGTCGACGGGGGAGGGGACGATCGCCACCGCCTCGATCCAGGTGCTCGACGCGTACGACAGCTCGACCCTGGCGTTCGTCGGCGACAACACGTACACCGACACCGCGCTCAGCGTCGCGGTCCTGAACGTGACGGCGAGCGGCTCGTTCAACGTCACGGTGAAGGGCGACCCGGCGCTCGGAGCGCCGAGTCAGCCGGCGCCCAGCGCCACCGCGATCGACGCGGACGAGAGCCTGAGCGTCTCCTCGACGATCGGCGCCAGCTCCGGCGTCCCACCGTTCGCCTGGCAGTGGCTCGTCGCCGAGAACGGAGGGAGCTACCTGCCGGCGAGCGACTGCGCGGTGCCCAGCGGCTCGGGGTCGTTCGGCGGCACCACCGAGACGTGCACGATCGCGGGGGGCCTGCTGTCCGTGGGCGCGTACTATACCTTCGAGCTTGAGGTGACGGACAGCGCCTATCCGGCGATCACCGTCACGTCGGCCGCGAGCGTCGCGGTCTCGGTGTCGTCGACGCTCACCGCGCCGGCGCGACCGTCGGTCAGCGCGACCGCGCTCGACAGCGACCAGGCGCTGACGGTCGCCGGCACGGTGCCGTCGACCGGCAGCCCGCCGGTCGTGTGGACGTGGCTCGTCTCCGTCGACGGCGGAGCGGCGACTCCCGCGACGGTCTGCAGCGTCGATTCGGGCACGGGCTCCGGACCGGTGACCTGCACGGTCGCCGCCGGCAAGCTCACGCCCGGATCGACCTACGCCTTCTCGCTGGAGGTCACGGACAGCGCCACCCCGTCGGAGATGGCGACCTCGGTCGCGTCGCCGACGGTGTCGGTCGCCTCGCCCCTGACGGTCTCGGCGGGGTTGACGCCCAGCGCGACCTCGATCGACAAGAATCAGGCGTTCTCGGTCTCCGGAACGATCCCGACGTCCGGGACCCCGATGTACACCTGGGAGTGGATGGTCTCCACCAACCTGGGGCCGTACGTCCTCGCCACGGTCTGCTCCCCGGACTCCGGAGGACCGGCGTCCGGAGGCGGGACGGTCACCTGCTCCGTTCCGGCGAGTACGCTCGTCACGGGGGACTCGTACCGGTTCCTGCTCCAGGTCACGGACCACGCGACCTCGCCCGAGACCGCCGACTCGGCGTCGACGACCCTCGCGGTCTCCTCGGCGCTGACGGCGCCGAAGCCCCCGACCGTCGACTTCCCCGCGCTCGACGCGAACCAGATCCTGACGGTGACGGGGAAGATCCCCACGACCGGGACGCCGACGTACTCCTGGGAGTGGCTCCAGTCGGTCGACAGCGGGGCCTTCGTCCAGGCGACCGACTGTTCGGCAGCGATCGGGAGCGACGCCGCGGCGGGCGCGACCGTGACCTGCACGATCGCGAAGAACAGCCTGATCGCGGGAGACTACTACAACTTCGAGCTGGAGGTCACCGACGCCGCCACGCACCCGCAGTCGAAGACTTCCGCGACGAACCTCGAGACGGTGACGGTCTCCTCCGGACTCACCGCCGCGGCCGCGCCGTCGGTCAGTTCCCGCGTACTGGACGTGAACCAGACGCTGACGGTCACCGACCACTTGCCGACGTCCGGGACGGCGCCGTACGCCTGGACGTGGACGGTCTCGATCAACGGCGGCGCGTACGCGACCTCGACGGTCTGCTCGGGCGGCGGGAACACGGGCACGGGCGGCAGCGCGGGTGCGCTCGTCACCTGCTCCGTGCCGGCCGGGACGCTCACGGTCGCCGACCACTACGTCTTCAAGCTCGCGGTGAAGGACAGCGCGACCCTGAAGGAGACGGAGACGTCGGCCACCTCGGCCCTGGTGACCGTCCACTCGGCCCTCACCGCGCCGAAGGCACCGACCGTCGCGTACACGCACCTCGCGCTGGCCCAGACGGAGACCGTGACGGCGAAGATCCCGAGCACGGGGTCGTCGACGTACTCGTGGACGTGGCTCGTCTCCGTGAACGGGGGAGCGTTCGCGGCGACTGGGGTCTGCTCGCAGAACAGCGGCTCGGGCGCGATCGGCGGGGCGACGATTACCTGCACGATCGCGGGCCTGACGCTGACCATCGGCGACACCTACGCGTTCAAGCTGCTGGTGCAGGACAGCGCCACGCAGCCGGAGACGATGGCCTCGGCGGCCTCGAAGACGGTCTCGGTCTCGTAAACTCGTTCGGGGGGCCCCCGGTCCGGGGGCTCCCCTCCCGCGTTCCCGGCGGGCCCGCCATCGCCATCTAGCGGATCGACCTCGTCCGTTTCCGATGGGGCGGGCGAACCGGCGCGCCGTCGTTCGGGAGCTGCTCAAGTCGCCCGAGCCCGCGATCCGCTGGAGGACGCGGGTCCGGGTTCTGGGAGAGTCGCGGTCGTCGCCCGCGGTCCGCCGGTTGAGCGACCAGGTCCGTCGGTCCGCGGTCGCCTCGGCCCTCCTCGCGCGCCGGACCGCCGTCCACCGGGCGGGGACGTTCGGGGGCGTCTATCGGTACTACCAGGGCTGCCACTGGGCCCTCGCCGCCCTGGCGGAGCTCGGGTATCCGCCCGGCGACCCGCTCCTCGCGCCGTGGATCGACCGCACGCTGTCGATGTGGACCCAGCCTCGATTCGAACGGACGGCGACGCCGTCCTCCGAGGGGGAGCCGGTCGCGGAGTGGACGGGAGTCCCGCGCCTCCGGGGGCGGTACCGTCGATGCGCGTCGCAACAGGGGTACGCGCTCTACTCCGGCGTGCTCCTGGGGTCGGACGACCCCCGGCTCGCGCAGCTGTCCCGGATGCTGGAGCGCTGGCAGTGGCCCGACGGCGGCTGGAACTGCGATCGGTCGCCGTCCGCCGACACCTCGTCGTTCATGGAGACGCTGACGCCCATGCGGGGCCTGGCGGCCTACGCCGCCCAGACGGGCTCGCGGACGGCGCGGGCCTCGGCGGAACGCGCCGCCGAGGTGTTCCTCTGCCGGCAGCTGTTCCGCCGCCGATCGAACGGGAAGGTCATGCGACCGTCGTTCCTCCGACTGCACTACCCGCTGTATTGGCACTACGATGTCCTCGGCGGACTGAAGGGGATGGACGAGGTCGGGCGGATCGCCGACCCTCGCTGTGGGCCGGCGCTCGACTGGCTCGAGGACCACGAGCTCCCCCGGGGCGGCTGGGCGGTCGAGGAGCGATACGGACACTACTCGGCCGAGTACGAATTCGGAGCAGACTCCGTGGATTGGGGAGCCCCGGATCCCCGTCGTCGGAACGACTGGGTGACGACGGACGCTCTGCGCGTCCTGGCTGCGGCCGGACGACTGGCCGGGTAGGAGGAGCGCCACCTCGGCACACGGAGGGCGCGCTGGGCGTCCCGGGGGCGCGACTCCGCTCGGCCCAGCGGATCTTCCGCCCGCCGGCCGACGTTCCTAGCTCCTCGACCTCCCCGAGGCGGGCCGCCGGACTCAACAGCCAGAAGCGACTCCCCGGACTGTCCGGGAC
>JASHWW010000126.1 GCA_030043855.1 Thermoplasmata archaeon | reverse complement strand
TACCGCGCGGAACGCCAGCGGGCTTAACTGCCGGGTTCGGAATGAGACCGGGTGTTTCCCCGCCGCTTTGGCCGTCAGCCGAGCGCGAGGACTCGGCACCCCTACTTAAGCTTGGCCGACGCCACGTCCGCGGCAGCGGGCTCGCGTGCGCGAAACGTTGATGCGGGCCGCGTGGTCCCCCGAACCACGCCCATCGCACACGGGTTCGAGAGGAGGAGTTCGGGTGGCTGAGGCTCCGGCGCCGTCGGTCCGGGAGTACCGACTGGACCTTCGCGTCGACGTCCCCGAGGGTCGCTGGACCGGCTCGGTCGCGATCGATCTGACTCCGGTCGACGAGCGGATCGAGCTGGACGCCGAGGACCTCGAGATCGCCTCGGTCGACGGCGCCGATGGACCCCTCTCGTTCGTCCACGACCGGACCACCCACCGACTGCGCATCGCCGCCCGGGGCCGGACGGCCCAGACGATCCGGATCGGGTTTGCCGGCCACGTCGTCGAGGGGAACCTGGCCGGGTTCTACCGGACGCGCCTCGGTCCGGGCACCGGGCTCGTGACCCAACTCGAACCGGTCGGGGCCCGGAGGGTCTTCCCGTGCGTGGACCGACCGGACCGGAAGGCACCGATCGCCCTTCGGGTCGTCGCCGAGCCCGGGCTCGAGGTGATCTCGAACGGCCCGGTCGCAGCGGTCCGCGACGTCGACGGCCGGCGCGAGTGGACCTTCGCTCCCTCGGTGCCGCTGGCGACCTACCTGTTCTTCCTGGCCGTTGGGAAGTTCGAAGCGCTCGAGGACCGGGCCGGCGGGGTGCCCATTCGTCTGCTCGCGCCGCCCGGTCGGGCCCGATCGGGAGCGTACTCGCTGCGGGCCGCCCGGCAGCTCCTCCAAGCGTACGAGGCCTACTACGGGATCCCGTACCCGCTGCCGAAACTGGACCTCGTCGCCGTCGAGGAGCTCGCCTTCGGGGCGATGGAAAACTTCGGGGCAATCTGCTTCCGGGACATGCGACTTCTGGTCGACGACTCGTCCAGTGCCCTCGACCGGGAGCAGACGTTCGCGACGATCTCGCACGAGATCGCCCACCAGTGGTTCGGCAATCTCGTGACGCTGAGCGACTGGGACGAGATCTGGCTGAACGAGAGCTTCGCCTCGTTCCTGGGACCGAAGATCGCCGAACGGGTCGACCCCGCGTTCCCGGGGCGGACGGCGTTCATCCTGCACGTCGCCGGCATGTCGGCGGCCCTCGAGGGCGACTCGCTCCTCTCGACGCACCCGGTCCGCGCCCCGGTGTCGAGCCCCGATGAGATCAACCAGATCTTCGATGAGATCAGCTACGGGAAGGGATCGGCCGTCCTCGGGATGATCGAGGAGTACCTCGGAACGGAGCGGTTCCGCCTGGGGGTCTCCCGATACCTGGCCCGCCACGCCGGCGGCAATGCGCGCACCTCCGACCTCTGGGATGCGCTCACCGAGGCCGGCGGGGAGTCCGTGGCGACGATGCTCGATCCGTGGCTCGACCGCCCCGGCCTCCCGCTGATCCGCGCCCGCATGGAGGGGAGTCGGCTCCACCTCACGCAGGAGCGGTTCTCGTACGAGGGGCCGGCCGAAGCGACGGCGTGGCCGATCCCGCTCACCCTCGACCTCAACGGAGTGCGGAACTCCCACCGGTTCGACGGTCCGACGCTCGATCTTCCGATCCCCCCCGAGGCCATCGTCCACCTCAATCCCGGCGCCGTCGGATTCTACCGAGTCCGCTACGAAGACGGGCTCCTCGATCGCCTGCTTCCGACGCTGCCCGCCCGGCCGGCCGCCGACCGGTGGATCGTCCTCGAGGACCTCGCCGCTCTCCTGACCGCGGGGGCAGTCGATTGGCGGACGTTCGAGGCCGCCGTGCGGTCGTTGTCCGGGGCCACGGAGCGGCTGGTCGTCGACACGCTGGTCGCGCGTCTCGCCACCGGCGCGCTGTGCTACCCCGATCGGGGCCCGTCGACGCGGCTCGCCCACGATGTGTTCCGCGCACAGACGAATCGTCTCGGGTGGCACCGGAAGGCCGGCGAGGCGAGCGGCGACGCGGTGAGCCGGGAGACGGTCCTGGCCGTGCGCGCCCGGGTCGACCCGGCGTTCGCGCGCGAACTGGTCGACCGATTCCCCGATCTCTCTCGCACGGAGGCCGAGCTCCGAGGGCCCGTCGCCATCGGCCACGCGCGGGCCGGCGGGGAGTCCGGGTTCCGCTCGTTGCGGGCCGCGCTCGCCGAGGCGGTCGCGGAGGCCGACGCGCTGCGGTTCGAGCGCGCGCTGGTCTGGAGCCCGGACCCGTCGCACGTCGAGGAGACCCTCGACCTTGCTCTCTCGGGCGGGATCAACCGGGGGCACGCGGCCGCCGTCATCCTGCAGGCGGCCGCGAATCCCGAGGGGCGGGCGACGACCGCGCGGTGGCTGGAGGCCCATCTCCCGCGACTCGACGAGCTGTTCCGCGGCACCGGATTCCTCTCGTTCCTGCTCGAACGGGCGATCCCGCTCGTCGGGCTCGGTCGGAGCGACGCCGTCCACGCCTACTTCCGG
>JASHWW010000125.1 GCA_030043855.1 Thermoplasmata archaeon | reverse complement strand
CTGCGCAACCACCGGTATCCGATGCTCCCGATCCGCGTCCGCGAGGCGCCGGCGTTCCTCGTGAACCGGCTGCTCATCCCGGTCCTGAACGAGGCATGCTTCGCGCTCGAGGAGAACGTCGCGGGAGCGCGCGACATCGACGCGGCGATGAAGGCGGGCGCCGGGATGCCGATGGGACCGTTCGAGCTGGCCGACATGATCGGCCTGGACGTCGCGCTCGAGGTCGCCGAGACGCTCCACCGCGAGTTCGGCGACCCGAAGTATCGGCCGTCGTACACGCTGCGTCGGATGGTCGACTCCGGCCATCTGGGCCGCAAGACGGGTCGCGGTTTCTACGACTACGCGTGAACTTGGGAACCGGGCAATCCCGGCGCGGGCCCAGAGACTAAATACCGGAACCCCGGCTTTTCCGGGCCGTGGCGAACGCAACGGCGAGCCTGCTCGACGCTCTCGGCGAGGAGATCCGCGCAGCGCTCGAAACGGACCTCGAACGCCCGTGGTGCATTCACCGGCTGTACGACGAGGTCGTCAGCCCGTCGGGCCGGTATCCCCTCGACGACCTGCTGCTCAAGACCGAGCTCGCGGCGAACCGCCTCGCCGAGACCGGACGCGCGCGACGCGAGCCGATCTCGGCGCTGACGATCGGCGTCCACTGCGAGGACTGCCTCTACTGGTCGGTCCGGGCCCCGCAGGAGCGCCTGGACGACTTCGGACCGGAGTTCGCCTCGCCCGAGCTCCTGAACCGCCTGGCGTCCCACTTCCAGTGCCACGGTCTCTGACGGAACATTCGCCCCAAGCGTATTCTCCCGGGTCGGGGTCCCCGCCGCGATGCAGTTCCCCTCCGCGGAGTGGGCGGTGGCGTTTCGGAGCGCCCTGAACGCGAACGCCGCGTATCGGGAGGCGGCCCGCGCCTTCGAAGGGGACCTGCTGTTCCGGGTACGACCCGCCGATCCGACCGGTTCCGCGCCGGGCATCCAGCTCGTGCTGACCGGCGGAGAGTGCACGTCCGCGACGTTCCACGCGGACGCGCGGGCGGTCGCCACCGAGTTCGTGTTCGAGGGGACCGCCGACGACTGGCGCCGGGTGCTCCACCGAGAGGTCGACCCGGTCCAAGCGATCCTGCACGGCACCCTGAAGGTCCGGGGCAATCTCGCGAAGCTGCTGCGGTTCAACCGGGCGGCGAAGGAACTGACCGAGACGGCGGGGACGATCCCCGTCGACGGGTGAGTCGGCCCGGGAACTCACGCGGAGGCGGCGGGCACCGCGGGCTTGGCGACCGGAGCGGCCGCCGGTACGACCGGGGGCGCCGGGGGGCGGGGAGCCGCGGGCGCGAGCCGCTGCTTGAGGAATCCGACGATCCGGGTCCACGCTTCCTCCGCCGGTCCGACCTGGTATGCCGCAAGGTCCCGCGACAAGAAGTCGCGTCCGACGCCCGGAACGACCACGAACTCGCGGCCGGGTTCCGTGCTGGCGAATTGGGAACGGAGACGGTCGGTCCCCCGATCCGCCGCTGCCGCGACGACCAGGGTCGGCGCGGTCACGAGAGCGGACAAGGTCGGCGGACGTACCGGCTGGGGGTAGGCGAGCGCCACGGCGGCGAGCTTCGTCTCCTGCGCGGCGAGCGCGACCGCGAGCGATCCCCCGTACGACGCGCCGAACAGTCCGGACTTCGCCGGATCGACCATCTCCCGGCCCCGCAGGTACGCGAGCGCGTCCCCGTACAGTCGAACGAGCGGCGCCACGCGCCGCGAGTCGACGGGCACGCCTCCGCGGAACCGCGCCCCCGCCCGCATCGAGAGATGGGTCGACGGGCCCCCGAGGTCGCTCTTGACGAGGTCGGGGAGGAGGACCTCGAACCCCTCCCGGGCGAACCGGATCGCCCCGTCGAGCATGGTGGTCGTGATCCCGTAGACGTCGGGCGTCACGAGGACGACCGGGTGCTTGACGATCTTCGTGGGGGAGAGCAGGATCCCTTGGGCCTTGCCCGAGGGGGCCTCGGGCGAGGCGAACCAGACTCGATCGCTCCGATAGAGCGGCGCCGGGGCGCCGGGTTTCTTCTCGGTCGTGAGCCACGTCTTGTTGAGGAAGTCGAGCACGCAGAGCTTGTAGCGCTCCTTCGAGAGGATGACGACGGCCTGCCGGGTCCCGCAGACGTCGCAGACTCCGACGACACCGCTGCCGAACTCCGGGTCGGGCAGATCGAGGAGCCGATCGTCGTCGCGCATCGGACGGACGTTCGAGCCGAGCGCGCGACTTAACGGTTGCCGCCGAACGGGGTCGCCGGGACGCGGTGCCCGGCGCGCCGCTCGAGGCGGACGCGGTCCCGGGGCACGAGGACCGTGATGCCCCGGATCCGGAGCCGCTCGGCGAGCACGCGGTCGGCCGTGACGACCAGCGCGCGTTCGCGCACCGCGGCCGCGAGGATCGCGTCGTCCCCGGTGCCGGGGGCGCGCAGCACCGGGAACCGACGGGCGACCCCGCGCGCGAGTTCCGCGAGGGGGGTACGCCGCGCGACGAGCCGGTCCAGCTCCTCGAGGACCGACGTGGGGACTACGAGACGCGCGCCGTCGACCCGGTCGAGGACCTCCCGCTCGATCGGGAACCCGGTACGGGCGGCGAGGAACAGGACGTTCGTGTCGAGCAGTACCGCGGGTCGCGCGGCCCCCGGCACGAGACTACGGCCGCGCGACGACGACGCCCAACCGGTCCCGGTCGTACTCCGTCCCCCCCGTTCGCCCGCGCAGCAGGTACCGTTGGGACTTCTGGTTCGCGGTCTTCGGGATCTCGTCGATGAACTCGAGGTACTTCGGCACCATGAAGAACGGGAGCTCGCGGACGCAGAACTCGAACAGTTCCTTCGGGGCGACCGAGCGACCGGGTTTGAGCTGGACGAACGCCTTCACGTCCTCCTCCCCGAGCGGGGAAGGGACTCCGACCACGACGGTCTCGAAGACGTCCGGGTGCCGGTTGAGCGCCGATTCGACATCGTACGGCGCCAGGTTCTCCCCGCGCCGGCGGATGACGTCCTTCTTCCGATCGACGAAATAGTAGTAGCCGTCCGCGTCGCGCGTGACGTAGTCCCCGGTGTGGAACCAGAGGTTCCGCCACGCTTCCACCGTCTTCTCCGGCTTGTTCCAGTAGCCGAGGAACATCGTGAACGGGGCCCTCGGCCGGACGACGAGCTCGCCCCGGACGCCGGCGGCGACCGGCCGATCGTCATCGTCGACGACGTCGGCTTCGACGAACCCGAGAGGCACTCCGATCGACCCGAGGCGGATCGCGGCCGGCGGGTTCATCAGCGTCGTGCAGCCGCACTCCGTCATGCCGTACAGCTCGACGACCGTCGTGCCGAACCGCGCTTCGAAGTCGGCCCAGATCGCGCGGGTCGTTCCGGCCGTCAGCGATGTCCGGACGGAGTGGGTGCGGTCGGTCGGTCGCGGCGTCTGCTTGTAGAGCACGTTGATCATGGCGATCAGCAGCGAGACGTGGGTGGCCCCGGCCGAGGCGGCGTTCTCCCAGAACGTCGAGGCGTGGAACCGCTCGTCGTAGGCGGCCGTGAGGCCGTGCAAGAGCGCCACGAGCGTGGTCATCTCCTGCGCGTTGCAGTGGAAGAGGGGCAACGCCGTGAAAAGGACCGAATCCGGCGCGAGGCGGCTCCGGGCGGCGATCTCGAGAGGCGTCACGATCTGCTTCTCGTGCGGAATGACCGCCCCCTTGGGCGGGCCGGTCGTCCCGCTGGTGTAGAGGATCGCGACCGGGTCGCTGGGGTGGATCGTCGGCGGGTCGGGGAGCGGTCGGTCGGACGGGAGGTCGGCGAACGAGGGCACGTCGGCTCCTCCCGGTTCGACGTCCGAGGGCGGACCAGCGGTCCACTCTCGAGGAATCCCGAGCGCGGGGCGGAGCGGCGCGTACAGTTCCCACAGCCGCCGATCGATGACCAGTCCCGCCGGGGCGCTGTCCGCGAGCTCGTACCGGAGGATCTCCCCCTTGAGCGCCGTGTTCAGAGGAACGAGGACCGCCCCGCGCTTGGCGGCACCGAACCAGAGCAGCGGGAACTCGGGGGTGTTGAACAGCAGCGCCGCGACGCGGTCTCCCGCCCGGACGCCGGCCTCGGCGAGCCCGTTCGCGATCCGGTCCGTCTCGCGGTCGAGCTCCGCGTACGAGATCGTCCGGTCCCCGAATCGCAACGCCGCCTTCTCGCCGTACCGGGCGCCCCGGGAGCGGATGAGGTCCGCGACGTCGTGCGGTCGTTCGGTCGAGGGACCCATCGGCCGCGGGAGGCGCCCTCGAACTTAAGGCGACCCGGCGGCCCGGAGCGAGCCTTCTTTACGGCGGGGCCGCTCCATCGCCCGTGCCGCGGGCCAGCGAAGCGTACCGACCGGAGGCGCCGATCGTCCCGGAACTCGCGTCCGGCGCGATCGTCGTCCACCGCGATCGACGCGACCTGTTGCTCCTCCACCACGCCCGGGAGGATCGATGGTGCCTCCCGAAGGGCCACGTCGATCCCGGCGAGTCGCTGGCCACCGCCGCGCTGCGCGAAGTCCGGGAGGAGACCGGTCTGGTCGAGGTCACCCTGGACGCGGAGATCGGCGAAGTGTCATACCGGTTCTACCATCCGGGTCGGGCCGAGAACGTCCACAAGACCACGGTCTTCTTCCTCGCCTGGACCGACGAGCGAACCGTGCGAACGGAGGCGATCTTCGACCGGTTCGAGTGGTGCGAGCCTTCGACGGCGCTCGGCCGAGTACCGTTCGAGACCGACCGTCGCATGATCGCCGCGGCGATCGCGACCCTCGATGCCGGCGCGCGGATTCCGCGATAACTCGGAGAAAACCGGGAGGAAGGGGTTGGGGCGGGTCCCCGGAGGGACCCGCCGGGGGGCACCGGGTCCCGTCAGAGGGGGCGGGACGGCTGGTCCGGCATCGAGGGCCCGGCCTGGGGGGCGGTCGGCGCCGAAGGCACCGTGCCCGCACTCGCGGCGGGGGGAACGCCGTTGGGCCAGCTCTCGCCGTAGCCACCGACCAGCTCCTTGCGGGTCCGGCGCCGCGCGTACGACCGCCACTCGATCACGCCGACCGTCCCGACCACGGCGACGACCGCCGCCGCGACCAGGATGAGGCCCGCGATGCCCGCCGGCGCACCGGCGGCCGCGCCGGCACATCCCGAGGTGGCCGTCAGGCAGTTCGACTGCGCCTGGGCCGCCTGGGACGACTCCGGCTGACCGACGACCGACACCGGAGCGTTCGGCGAGACGGCCGAGGTCGCCGGGCTCACGCCCGCGACGTCCGTCGTGCCGATCGTGCTGGCGGGGGTGGCCGCGCCGAAGGTCGACTGGGCCGCCGTCAGCGAGTTCGCCGTCACCAGCCCCGGGGTGAGGTACAGGACCTCGCCCGAGCTGATCGACGCGCCTCCGCCGTACGACGCCGCATCGTAGTTGTGCGCCGCGCCACCGAACAGGTCGAACGCGTGCGGGACGAGGATGAACCCGTCGTACACGTCCGCGCCGCCCTGGACGAGGAGCACGATCGCGGTCCGCGACTTGTGGTCCCGGAACACCGGCGCCGGGAGGTCGACCTTGTAGCCGGTCAGCGAGACCGGTCCCACGGCCGTCCAGTTGCCCGTCTTCGTGCCGCTGCCCGACCCCGTCGTCCCGTTGAGTCCGTGGTCCGCCCAATCGTAGCTGATGTTCCACGACGCCGCGGGCGTCGCGATGGCCGTCGAGTTCCAGCTCGAGACGCCCGTCAGGTTCAGGGGGATGAGCCCGAGGGACGGAGCGAACTGGATCGACGCCTGCGCTTCGGCCGAGACGTTCAGGAACGCGCTCGCACTGAGGACTCCGACCTGCGCGGTCAGCGCCTCGGAGATCGCGCCCTGGACCGCGACGGACGCGTCCTCGATGCCGAGGGCGGGAACCGCCGAGCCGTTGACGGAGACCGTCGAGTCGTTGGTCACGTTCGCGAACGCCGTGTCGACCTCGTCCGCGTGGTAGACGTACTGGATCGTCGCCTTCGCCGAGGTGTACGTGACGTCGATCGAGATCCCGACCGTCCGCTGCTCCTCGAGCTGCGTCGTGTTGTTCCCGAGGTCCGTCGCCGTGAAGATGACGTCCCACCCGAACGACGCCGTCCACGAGATCGTCGCGGTGCCGTTCGAGACCGTTCCGTTCGACCACCCTTCGCCACCGTACGCCCACGAACCCGACACCGACGGGGTCACCGCCGCCGTCGAGAGGGTGGGAGTGGCGCCGGCCGCTCCCGCGAACGCCGGCACCGCCAGTGCAGCCACCAGCAGCGCGACGCCCGAGGCGACCAGCCAGCCCTTCGCTCTCACGTTCTTCGCCATGCTTCCTTCCGACGGAGGACACTCCGTCAGGGGTTGTCAGGCGGGGAAATCGGACATAAACGAACGTTTCAGAAATCCGAAGCTTCGTTGGACGGTATGTGAGACCGTAGCACGGCCTCGGCCCCGACAGGGAGGCCGGGGTTGCCGGCGCGTCCGAGTGCGGACGGCCTGCCCCGGTCGGGCCCTTCGGGAGCGGCTCGAAGGATCGGCGAAGAAACGCATTCGCAGCCCCGTCGCCCGGAGGAGACGCGAACGGGCGAGTCGCTCGAATCAGCCGGGCAAGCGGAACCGGGCGGTTCGTGCGATCGCGACCGATTCGGCGTATCCGGCATCGGCGTGGCGAGCGACACCGAGACCCGGGTCGTTGTGGAGGGTCCGGCCGATCCGGCGATCGGCCGCCTCCGTTCCGTCGGCCACGACGACCAGACCCGCGTGGATCGAGTTGCCGATCCCGGTCCCGCCTCCGTGATGTACCGAGACCCACGTCGCCCCACTGGCGACGTTCAACAGCGCGTTCAGGATCGGCCAATCCGCGATCGCGTCCGAGCCATCCTGCATCGCTTCCGTCTCGCGAAACGGACTGGCCACACTGCCGGTGTCGTGGTGATCGCGGCCGATCGCGATCGGGGCGACGAGATCTCCGTCGTGCACCATCGCATTGACCCGGTGCCCGAATCGTTCCCGTTCGCCGTACCCCATGTAGCAGATGCGTGCGGGCAGCCCTTGGAAGCGGACCTTCTCCCCGGCCAGCCGGATCCAGCGGCAGAGGTGCTCGTTCGTCGCGAACTCGCCCAAGATCATCCGGTCGATGCGACGGATGTCCTCGGCCTCCCCACTCAGCGCCAACCAGCGGAACGGCCCGCTTCCGACCGCAAACAGGGGTCGGATGTATCGCGGAACGTACCCCGCGATGTCGAACGCGTCGGACACACCGGCGTCCCGCGCCTGGGTTCGAAAATTGTTCCCGTAGTCGAACGCCCGGGAGCCGCGACGACGGAGCTCGAGGATCGCGCGTGCCTCGAGCGCGAGGGACGTTCGCACCCGACCGAGGTACCCGGGGAGATCGGCGCGGCGCGCCTCCTCGGCCTGCGCGACGGACATCCCTTGCGGGATGTATCCGACGCGCAGGTCGTGCGCGGCGGTCTGGTCGCTGACCACGTCCGGAAGCACGTTCCGGGCGACGATCTCGGGGTAGACGTCGGCGGCGTTCGCGCGCAGCCCTACGGACAACGCCCGGCGGTCCGCGACCGCGGCCCGGACCCGCTCCAGCGCCTCGTCCAGGTTGCGAGCCTCGACGTCGAGATACTCGAGCCGCAGCCGGCGCTCGATCGCCCGAGCGTCGACGTCCACCACGAGGGCGACGCCGCCGAGGAGCGTCACCGCGAGGGGTTGGGCCCCTCCCATCTCGCCGAGACCCGACGTCAGCATCCATCGTCCCGCCAAGTCCGACGTCCCGAACTCGACGCGGGCGAGCGAGGCCAGCGTCTCGAACGTGCCCTGGAGGATTCCTTGGGTTCCGATGTACACCCAGCTGCCGGCCGTCATCTGGCCGTACATGGTGAGCCCCCGGGCTTCGAGATCCCAGAAGATCTCGTCGGTCGCCCAGCGGGGTACCAACAACGCGTTCGCGATCAGGACGCGCGGAGCGTCCGAGTGGCTCGGGAAGATTCCCACCGGTTTTCCGGACTGGACGAGCAGTGTTTCGTCGTCCCGCAAGTGGCGGAGCGCACCGACGATCGCATCGAACGATTCCCAGTCGCGGGCCGCCTTGCCCCGGCCCCCGTATACGATGAGGTGGGCCGGATCCCGGGCGACTTCCGGATCCAGATTGTTCGACAATAGGCGGAGCGCCGCCTCCTGGGGCCATCCTCGACAGGAGAGGGACGTGCCGCGAGGCGACCGGATCACCCGGTCGGACGCGAGGGTCCGCGCCATCGGGCGGGAGGAAACGAAGGCCTACAAAGCGTGTCGGCTCCGCAGCGCGGAGACCCTTATCTGCCGGGACCCGGATTCTTCGTTGGCGCCGCCATAGCTCAGCAGGTAGAGCGGCTGATTTGTAATCAGCAGGTCGGGAGTTCGACTCTCTCTGGCGGCTCTCCGGGGCCTAATCGCCCGGACGCGCTCGACCGAGGACGGGACCGGCGCTACGAGGCCGGTGGACTCCGCCGACGTCGGATGAGCAGGAGGGCGACGGCCAGAGCTGCGAACGCCACGCCAAGGCCGAGCAGGGCCCAATCGAGCGTGGGGACGCCCACGTGGGCGGGGCTGGAGGTGCCGTTCGCGACGAAGGCGATCGCGACGAGAGTCGGACCGGCGTTCACGGTCGCGGAGCCGCTGGAACGGTTACTCGAGTACCCGGTGATGGGCGGGACGAGGTACGTCACCGTCCCGTTCGGCTCGGGGATCGCGATCGAATCCGTGCTGGTCGTTTGGGGAACTCCGGCCACGGTCACGGACCAGACGGTTCCGGCGGGGAGCCCGTCCTCGACGAAGGTGAGTCCGTAGGTTGTTTCGACCCACTGCGTCGAGACCGTCACGCTCGTCCCGTTGACTACGAAGCTCGGGAGCCCCAACGGTTCTGCGGCGAGATGGTACCCCGGCACGATCGGGAAGGCGCCCGCAAAGGTCCCATTGGGCTCGAACAGCTGAATCGCGGTGCCGTTGCCAGAATACTCGATCCCATCTACCAGGACGGCCCAAGGAGTCCCCGCCGGAAGTCCGGTTTCGTCGAAGGTGACGGGGTAAGTCACCGCGCCAAAGGCCAACGGTTCGGTCAGATCTTGATCTGAAACGGCGATCGTCCCGGCGTAGGGTACGCCGGTCTCGTGAAACCCCGGGATTCCCAAGATCGAGTACGCGTAGAGGCCGGCGACCACAACGAACGTGAGGCTTCCAGCGCCGTCGAACGTCGTGTTCGCCTCATAGGAACCATTGAATGTCACTCCCCACTCCGTCCCGTTCGGAAGGCCAGTGGCCCCGAACTCCACCTGGCGGAGCGCGGCGAAATCCAGAGGGACGATCGCTCCCGCTCCGTTCACGATCACGGCCCCGGCCGAGGTCCCCACCACATAGCCGGGAGGCGGGACTAGGGCGAAGCTGTAGGTGCCGTTCGGTAGCAACACCTGGATCCCGGAGCCGTTGGTGGAGTACGAGGTCCCGTTGAGGTCAACGCTCCAGGACGTTCCCGGCGCCAGGCCGCTCTCCGTGAATTCGACCGGATACACCAGGACGGACGAGAGGTACTCGAGCGAATCCAGACCGTACGACGCCACAATCGCCTCCGAGAGGTTCGCGTCCCACGCGATCCCCTCCGGGTAGGAGTTGCCGGGGAGCGAAGGCCGAGCGAGGACCGTGCCGTTTTCCCCGTCGAACAGGGTGACGTTGTCCGAGTTCCCCGGGGTACCGAGAACGGTGGCACCGCCGGCCGCGACGGTGGCGTACGGTTCCCCGGGAATGGATACCACCGCCACTTCCGTGCGGCTCGTCGCATTCACGATGGCATCGAGCGGCCCGCCGTACGTGACGAAGCTCGAACCCGCGACGGAGATGTCCCCGGTGGCCGGGTCGAATGAAACTGCTCCGGCGGTCACTAGGCCGGGGAGGTCTACGGTAGCCACCGGGGTCTCGTTCCCGACGGCCACCACCGTGAGGTCGGGCCCCATCCCGTCGGAGACGAACCACTCGTTGAGACTCGGTACGTACCCAACCCCGTCCGGGTACGAACTTATCAACGGGATCGAGGCGACGACCGAATCGTTGGCCGCGGAGATGACATCGACCGATCCCTCCGTTCCGTTCCCCGTACACGCCACGGCCACCAGGTCGCTTGCATTGTCCCACGCCATTTGCGAAGGAGTGGGGCAGACCGGAATCGACGCGAGGATCGAGTCGTTCTCTGCCGAGACGACCTCGACACGGTTGCTGTCGGTATCGGCAACGAACACTGAGGCGTCGGTCGCGTCGTACTCGACCCCGTTGGGGAAGGACCCGGTGGGAACCGACCCCTCGAGCTGTCGCGTGGAGACGTTCACTATCGTGAGGTTGTTCGAGGACGCGACGAACGCGAGGTCGTTCGCGGGGTCAAATGCGATGGCGTTCGGTCCCCCACCGATGTCCGCCGAAGCTGCCACCGCGGTCGCGTTCCCGTTGAACCATGACAGGCTGCAGCTGGACGAGGAGATCGCCCACGCCGGGCCTCCCCCCGGCGCGACCCCGAGAAGTCCCGGAATTCCGTCGGTCCAAATGGGACCCACCCACGCGCTAGATGTGAGATTGTAACCAAACACTGCGCCCGAGTCCGACGCGAGCAGAACGACGGGAACCGTGGGTAGATAGGCCATCTCGCACGGGAATTGGCAGCCCGGAAAGCCCGTCGGAAACGCCGAAAGCAGGTCGAATGTCCCATTGTTCGGCCCGACGGAGTACACACCGGCCGTCGACGAGTACGATGCGGTCACGATGGCGCCGGAGATTGGGTCGATGGCGAACCCGGCAGGGTAGTACGTGTTGGGGGTCGCGCATTCGGATCCCGAGTCGTCCCACGCCACCGAGCCCGTCGCCGGGTCATAGGCCGCCAGGCCCTGCCCGCTCAACAGGCAGACCCCGTTGACTAGAATGTACTCGTCAACCAAGTATCCGTTGGCCGGATCGACCGCTACCTCGCTGGGCCCCCCGGTACCAAGGGACTGGATCGTGAGTCCGTAGTAGGCCGGGGCTGCAACGTAAGTGGTCGCATTCACCTGCACGATTGTGCCGTTCCAGCCCGTCACGAAGACGCTCTGGAACAGGGGGTCGTACGCGACGAAGTTTCCGGAGACCCCGAGAGCGACCTGGGCCAGCAAAGCTCCGGTGTCGGGAGACAGTACGTCCAGGTCCCCGGTTTGAGTCCCGACGATCAGGACGTTCGACGCCGGATCGTAACCAATCCCGAGCGGGAAGGTCCCTAGGGGCATCGAAAATGTCCGGAGGACTTCGGGCGGACTCCCAGCAATCGCCGAGATCGTGGAAGGCAGCATCGACACGAAGAGCTCGTCGGACCGGTTGTCGTACGCCGCCTGGATGGGCCACGCCCCCGCGGAACCCAGCGGTGTGGAGCCGGAGTACTCCAGCGTGGAGACCCCTCCTCCCTCGTCCTCCCGCGCCGCCGGACGCACGCCGGGCGAGGGAGTACCGTCGTGAGACGGGGCCCGAGCCCCCAAAGCTCCGGCCGGGAGCAGCAGCAGGACCGCGACCGCGACGACCACGCCGGCAGTCCGATGGCCGATCGAGACCGGCCCCATGTTCGAAACGAGGGCGACTCCCGATCCGCCAAGGGCCGTGCCTCGGATATACCTTGAAATCGAGACGCGCGTATCGACCTCCCACAGGTGGACGTGGGACGGACTCCAGTTCCGCGTTCGGAGAGAGGGGTGTCGCCTCCGTTCCCGGCGAGAATGGGGCACAAGGTTGATAACGCCCAATACGCATCGATACGTCAATGTATCGACATCGGCGGTGGGCCCACCGCCGCGCCCGCGGGGTCAGCGAGATTCTGGGCGCGATCCTGCTGGTCGCGCTCACCATGACCGCGGGGATCATCCTGTGGTCGTTCCGGATCAATACGCCGCCCGCGCCCCCGAGCCTCACGATTCTGATCCACTCGGGCGGCAAGAATCCGGCGTGGGGCGACCCGACCGACTGTCAGCCGGTCGGGAACTGGACGTATCCGCTCGCGTCGACGCAGTACACGACGTGGGACAACGAGTGGGACGCCCAGTGCGACCCTCCGAATGTCTCCGGCAACTTCTCCGAACTCAACACGAGTCAGATCATCATCGCGAGTCATACCCCGACGAACATTCCGCTCGATGAGATCACCTTCACCTTTGTCTGCAACAACGCCACTACCGCCGGCGGGACCACGATCCTCGTGTCGGGGACGCTCGCGTCCATGACGTGGTTCCCGGGGTCGTCGACCTCGCCCGCGGCGAACGCGCCCGATCTCGGGAAGTGTGGCAACTTCGACGCGGGAGGGTACGGCGGAGGGTCGTACGGGACGCTCTACAACCGACTCGGGATGTTCACCCCGATCGGCGGCGGGAACGTGACGGTGCTCGAAAACGGGGACACCTTCCTGCTGTACATCCACAACGGGGGGTGGCCGCTCGACTTCGAGTGTGTGACCCCGAAGCTGTACAACTGCTTCACGAACAGCGGCAACCCGGTCCTCGACACCGACGACTACCACGGGGCCCCGCCGTGGTGCTTCACGAACCAGGGCGCCTGCACGATCTACCTGAGCTACTCCGGGGACCCGAACACCCTCCTCGCGAGCATTCCGGTCTACTCGCTGGCACCGCCGACCACCTGAAACGGTGACCGGGGAGCACGAGCCTCGGCTCTCTCCTGGGGCGTGAGGCTCATAGGGGGGAACCGCGCAGACGGGAGAACAGGATGCTGAAGCGGAAGTGGACGCGGGGCCGGATCCTCGCGTGGGGAGTCGTCGCCGCGGCCGTGATCGTGGCGGCGCTCTTGGTCCTGATCGGGCTGGGCATCCTGGTTCTTCCCGGCCACGGCCAGAACGTCACGGTGGCCGGTGCCGTGCGCTGGATCGCCCAAGGGACGACCGCCTCCGGCCGCGGTTGGTTCGGCGCGAGTCTCTACAGCTATAACGCGACGAACGGGTTTCCCCTGACCGTCCCGGTGGGCGGCTCCTTCTCGCTCGTGGTGCTCATCTCCAACTTCGACAACCAGTCGCACACGATCTACTTCGCCTCCGCCAACTCCCCGTTCACGGTGCTCAGCACGAGCCCCGCCCTACCGAACCCCGTCCCACCCTCGGTGGACGACGCCTCGTTCGTGGTGGTAATCGGCGTCGGGAACGCGGCGGGTACGTGGGACCTCAATCTCACTCTCAACGCGCTCTCGCCCGAAGGGTCGGGCTGACCGGCGACGGCCGGTTCAGTGTCCGGACGACCGCCGGACCGCCGCGGGCCGACGCACCCAGGTGCCGCCGATCACCCACGGGGGCTCGGGCCCGACCGCGTCGATCGCGTCCGAACGGAATCGCTCGACCGCCCGCTCATCGACCTCGATCCCGAGTCCCGGCCGGTCGGGGATCCGGAACTGGCCGTCCTCGACCGCGTACCCCCGGACCAGCGAGCGCTTCCACTCGGGCCAGCTGGCCTCGAAGCTCTCCTGGAGGAAGAAGGTCGGGAGCACGGCGTCCATCTGGAGCGTCGCGGCCGTTTGGATCGGGCCGAAGGCGTTGTGGTAGGCGATCGGAGCCCCCAGGGCGGCCGCGACCCCGGCGATCTCCCGTCCGTACGTGAAGCCGCCGGAGTTCGTGATGTCCGGCTGCAGGATGTCGACGAGACCGCGGCGGAGGAAGCTCTCGAAGTCCGCCGGATGGAGCAACCGCTCGCCGAGGGCGACCGGGGTACGCACGACCCGGCGGAAGTCGACCAGGGCGTCGGCGAGTTCCGGGAGGACCGGTTCCTCCATGAAGGCGGGCTTGAACTCGTCGAGCGCGCGGCCGGCACGGATCGCGGCCTCCGGCAAGAATCGGCCGTGGTACTCCATCAAGAGGTCGACGTCGGGACCGACCGCCTGCCGGACCGCACGGACGCGCTCGACCGCGCGCGTCAACCCCTCGACCGAGAGCGTCCGATACTGGTCCCCGAACGGATCGAACTTGAGGGCCCGGAAGCCCGAACGGACCATCGCCCGCGCCTTGGTGGCGAACTCGCTGGGCTCGATCGCGTCGGAGTACCAGCCGTTCGAGTAGGCGCGCACCCGATCCCGGATCCGGCCCCCCAGGAGGGTCGAGATCGGGACGCCGAGCTCGTGCCCGAGGAGGTCGTGGCAGGCGATGTCGACGGCCGAGAGGGCACTCGTCGCCTCCATCGAGCGCGACCGGTAGAACGAGTACCGCTCGAACTCGCGCAAGCCGGCGGCATGAGCGTGGAGCTCGCGGCCCTCGTAGAACCGCGCGACCTCGCGGATGCTTTCGAGCACCGGGTGGGTCATGAGCGTTGTCGGCGCCTCCCCCCAGCCGACGGCTCCGGTCTCCGTCGTCACCCGAACCAGGGCGACCGTCGCGCTCCAGGGGGACGAGAGTTCGCCGGCTGGCGCGGCGACTTCGATCGGCTCGACCGTTCGAATCTTCATGGGGACCCTCGGGCCCACCGGGCTGCCGAATTAGAGGGTTTGCCCGGGCCCGCCCCGGCGCAGGCGCTCGACCGCCCGCCGGACGTGAGGGGCGGGCAGCATCCCCTGGACGACCTCCTCGACGCGGCCGTCGGCGCCGATGAAGAAGGTGGTCCGCTTCGCGAACCCGAGGAGGCCCAGGGTGCCGTACGCGCGCGCGATGGCGCGGTCGCGATCGGCCACCAGAGGGAACGGGAGGGCGCAGTCGGCGGCGAACTGTTGCTGCGCCTCCTCCGAGTCCACGCTCACCCCGACCACGGCGACGCCCGCGCTCTGGAACTCGGGGAAATGGCTCGCGAATCCCTTCGCCTCGGCGGTGCACCCGGCCGTGTTCGCCTTCGGGAAGAAGTAGAGGATCAGGGGCCGACCCCGAAAGTCGGCCAGCGAGATCGAACCTCCCTCCGCGGTGCGTCCGGCGAACTCCGGAGCGGGCTCCCCGACGCCGACCATCGGAGACCCAGCGCCGGCGCGCTCTTTACGAACCCGCTACCGGCAGACCGAGCCGGCGGCGTTCCGTCGCGGAGAACGGCGACCCGTCTCCCCGGGAGCGACGCTCCAGCACGCCGCGCGGGATCGGGGGGTCGAGGACGGTCGTGACGACCCACGGGAAGGCGAGAACGTACTCCAGGGCGGCCTCGGGCAGGGAGCGCCGCCGGTCCGAGGTCAGGTACGCGAGATCGAGGATCGGCGCCAGCTCTCCCTGCAGGGTGCGGAAGGCGGTCGGACCGACGTCGGGTCGTCGGTCGGACAACGAGGCGCCCAGCCGACGGCCGTCCAGCCGGCCTCGCGCGAACGGGTCCCGAGCGATCACACGACCGGTCTCGGCCCAGGAGGCCGGCATCTCCTCCGCGATCCGGCGGTCGAGCAACGAGAACGGCGCGACGATGGTGGCCGCCGCCCAGTTCGGGGAGCCCGACGGGCTCCCCCCGGGGCCTTCGAGATCCGCGGCCCAGGCGTCCAGCACTCCGTCCGCGACGGCGGCGTTGAGCAGCTCCCGCGCACGGGGCGTTCCGGCGAGCGTAGGTCCGGCCAACCCGACGAGCTTCGCCCGGGACGGCAGACGCTGGCGGACCGGGGCGATCGATGCGGTGACCGCGGCCACCGTTCCCCCCTCCGGTGGCGGGGCTCCACGGAGGGAGCACGTCGCCCGTCCCGGATCGGCGTCCAACGGCAGCAGCACGACGATCTCCGGATTCGCCCCCTCGAGGGCCCCGTCGAGCGCGGCCGCGCTCTCCCCCGGACGGTGCCCGCCCAGGTCGAACGTGGTGACCCCGACGCGGTGGGCGTAACGGATCTCGTCGGCGAGCGACCGGGGTGTTGGCGCGGCCGGACCGTTCGGAAGCGCGATCCGGAGGGCGACCTCCGACACCTCCCACGAGGCCCCGGGCAGCGCCCTCCGAGCCAGCCGGTCGGTCGGCGACATGCGGCTCCGAACCCGGGGGCCCCGATTAGGTCGACCGGTGACGAGAGCTCGGGGCGGGGACCTCATATGCGCGGCCCGACCTCCTGCGTCTGTGCCGTCCGTCGCGACGCCCAGCCTTCCGCTGGCCGAGCGTTTGCGACCACGGAAACTGGCCGACCTGATCGGGAACGCCGGCGCCCGCCAGAAGCTCCGGGAGTGGGCGACCGATTGGGAAGGCCCTCGCCCTCCCGCCCGCCGGGCGGTCCTCCTGAGCGGCCCACCGGGAGTGGGGAAGACCTCCGCGGCGCTGGCATTGGCGGAGGAACGGGGATGGACGCTCGTCGAGATGAACGCGTCCGATGCGCGGAACGAGCGCGCGATCGAACAGGTCGCCGGTCGCGCCTCGATCACCCACACCCTCTCGGACGGCGCCGCTCGCGCCGGGCCCCGCCGGGCCCTGATCTTGCTGGACGAGGCGGACTGCCTCACCGGGCGGCTCACCGAGAGCCCTCGACCGGCGGCCGAGCCGGTCGTGCTCCGGGAGTTCCTTCGAGGACGGTACCGAACGATCGAGACGCTCAACGGCGCGTGGGGCCTGGCGACGGGGGGTCGGAGCAAACCGTTCGCGGACTGGGACGCGGTCCCCCGGTCGCCCGGCAATTTCGGTTGGGCGAAGTTGCCGGCCGCCCGGAAGGACCTGGACGACTGGCGTGCGTCGGGCACGGCCAGCGATGTCTCCGACCGCGGGGGCCTCGGGGCGATCGCCCGGCTGGTCCGGGCGACCCGTCAACCGATCGTCCTGACCGTGAACGACCCGCGACCGTTGACGCGATACTCCGCCGTGTTCAAGTCGTCCGTCCTGGCCGTGCCGTTCTATCCGATCCGACCCGAAGAGGTGGAGCGTCGGTTGGAGGCGGTCGTCCGCTCCGAACGGCTCGCCGTGGACGCCGGGGTCGTCCCGGCCATCGTCCGCCGCTCGGCGGGCGACCTGCGGGCCGCCCTGAACGACCTCGATGCGGTCAGCGCGATCCCTCGGGGCCCCGCCCAACTGGCCGCGGTCGGGGCGCGGGACCTGGAGGCCGATTTCGGGGAGTTCGTGGAGGAGGCGTTGACGGCCGCCCGGTTCTACCGCGCGGGGGAGGTCCGCGACCGTCTCGACGCGCCGCCGGACGACCTGTTCCCGTGGATCGAGGAGAACCTGCCCCAGTTCGCGCCCGACCGGGCCCACCGGGACGCGGCGTTCCGCGTGCTGTCCGCCGCCGACCTCCTCCTCGTCCGCGCGCGACGGGCGCGCGTCTATGGGTTGTGGAGCTACGCCTCGGAGCTGCAGACGGGGGGCGTCGGGCTCGCGCTCCGGGACGCACCGTCCCCGGGCTCCGAGCGAGCGCAGTTCCCCCAATTTCTCGGCGAGATGGGCCGGTCGCGCGTCGCCCGCGCGACGCGCGACTCGCTCGCCGCGAAGGCGGCGGCCCGGTACCATCTGTCGAAGGAGAAGACGCGGGATGTCGTCCTGCCGTTCCTCGAGGAGCTGTCCGCGCGACCCCAGGGAAGCGGGGCGCGGGCCCTCGTCGCCCGAGTCGTCCGCGAGCTCCAGTTGACCCCCGAGGAGGTCGCCTACATCACCGGTCGGCCGCCCGAAGCCGTCGAGATCCTGCCGGAGTCCGAGGCCACCGTCCCTCCGGCCCGCACACCGACGGGGACCCCGGGCGATGGCAGCCCCCCGGCGACCGACGAACCGAAGCGGAAGGTCCAGCGACAGTTGTCGGAATTCGGGGGATGAACGGCGGATCGTCGCCCACCCCTCGCGATCCCCGACCCGCGGCGGTCGTCTCGTGGAGCAGCGGCAAGGACGCGGCGTTCGCGCTCTACGAGACGCTGCGCCGCGGGGAGCTCCGGGTCGTCGGTCTCCTGACCACCGTCTCGGAGGAGTTCGACCGGGTCTCGATGCACGGAGTCCGATCGTCGATCTTGCGGGCGCAGGCCGCCGCCACCGGGCTCCCGCTCCACACCGTCGCCATCCCGTACCCTTGTCCGAACGCCGAATACGAGCGTCGGATGGGGGCCGCGGTCGCTGCGCTGCGAGCCGCCGGGGTGCGGCACGTGGTGTTCGGCGACCTGTTCCTCGAGGACGTCCGCCGCTACCGGGAGGAACGCCTCGCGGGGACGGGGATCGAACCGTCGTTCCCGCTGTGGGGACGGCCCACGGCCGGGCTCGCTCGAGAGATGATCGACGCGGGCCTGCGCGCGACCCTCGTCGCCATCGATCCCCGGCACCTGTCGCGGGAGTTCGCGGGTCGCGAGTTCGATCGGACCCTGCTCGACGAGCTCCCGGCGGCCGTCGATCCGTGCGGCGAACGCGGGGAGTTCCACACCTGCGTCACGGCCGGCCCGTTCTTCCGGTCGCCCCTCCCGGTGCGGACCGGACGGGTCGTCGACCGCGACGGGTTCGTCTTCCGGGACCTGCTCTTGCCGGAAGAGACGGATGCCGGGGGAGACCGCCCCGCGCTCACTCGAGCGTCGCGGTGACGGAGACCGCGACGTTCCCCTTCAGGGCCCCCGAGATCGGGCACCCCTGTCCCGCCGCGGCGGCCGCCGCCTGGAACTCGGCTGCCGACAGACCGGGGACCTTCCCCGTGACCGCCAGTTCCATGGTCGTGACCTTCCAGCCGTCGCCGACCTTGTCGAACGTCGCCGTCGCCGAGACCGAGAGCCGCTCGGGCGGCTTCTGCATCCGGCCCAGTCCGGCGGAGAGTGCCATGCAGAAGCAGGACGCGTGCGCCGCGGCGAGCAGCTCTTCCGGACTCGTCTTGCCGCCCGGCGCCTCCGTACGGGCCGCCCACGACACCGCGACCTCCCCGAGGCCCCCGCTGGTCCCCGTGACGGTTCCGTGTCCGTGGATCAGATCCCCGTTCCAGGTCGCTCGGGCCGTCCGCTTGGCTGCCATACGCCGCCCACCGACGGGGCCGACTTAACCTCGTCGAACCCGTCGGTCCGGACGCGCAACTTTTCCGTTCCGGAGGGGTCGAGGACCGTGGCGACACCGCTCGACCGCCTCCCACGGTACCTCGTCGTCGAGCCCGTCTCGACGGTCCGGATCGAGTTCGAACTCGAGGCGCCGTCGTGCGAGATCGACGTCGACCTCGAGAATCCCCGCCCGGGCCGGTCGTTCGTCCTGCTGATCGGTCACCCCGAGGGACCGTTCGTCCAGCGGGTCCGGCTCGCGGGCGGGGCCCGGATCTTCTTCGACCCCGAGGCTCCGGGTCGCTACGTGCTGTTGCTCGCGAACCCCCAGAAGGAGCCGCTCGTGCTCCACCTCCGCGCCCGGAACGTCCCCGCTCCGGCGCATCGCCGGGCGAGGGCCGCACCGACTCGGGCGCGCCCGGCCCCGGAGCTGGCGTCGGATGCGGCCGCGCGGGCCCGAGGCGCGGTCCGTCCGATCCGCCGGCGGAAGGCGCGGCCCCGCAGCCGGCACCGGACCGCGTCCCGTCCGTTGGGAGGTTCGTGACCGCGCCCTCGCGCCCGCCTCCGCTCCGCGTCGCCCGCGCGCGCGAGTGGCGCCGTCGGTGGGATCGTCAGCAGGAGCGGTACCTGCCCGATCGCGAGGAGCGCTTCCACGCGATGCTGGACGTGCTCTCGGCCGCGCTCCCCGCCCGCTTCCGTTTCCTCGACCTCGGTGCGGGGTGCGGTTCCCTCTCGGAGCGGGTGCTCCACGAGTTCCCGCTCGCGCGCGGCGCGGCGGTCGACTTCGACCCGATCCTGCTGCGCTTGGGACGGGTCGGACTCGGGACCGTCGGGGGACGCCTCAGTTGGCACGAGGCCGACCTGCGTAAGCCCGGTTGGACGCGGACCGTGCCGGCGGGTCGGTTCGATGCGGCCGTCTCGACGACCGCGCTGCATTGGCTCGCCCCGGCCGAACTGAATGCCCTGTACCGAACGCTCGCCCGCCGACTCCGGCCAGGCGGAGTGTTGGTCAACGGCGATCATCTCGCGTATCCGGCGACGTCCGAGCGGATGCGACGTCTCGCCCGCCGCGCTCGCTGGGAGTCCTCTCCTGCCGGACCGTCGGGCGGGGAGTCGTGGCGGCGATGGTGGAGGGAGGTCCAGAAGGAGCCGGCGCTTCGCGAGGAGGTCGAACTCCGCGCGGACCGCGTGCCCCCCCACCACGAGCGCGTGCCGCCGCTCGACCTCGACGGGCACCGGCGCGCCCTCGCTCGCGCCGGTTTCCGCGCCTCCGAGGTCGTCTGGAGTCGCTGGGAGAACCGGGTTCTCGTCGCGGTCCGGTGAACTCCGATCGCGACGAGCGGCGGCGTCCGAAGGGTTGAAGCGGTCGGACGCTCCCGCCCGACGGGAGCGCGGACGTGACGGACATCGAGTTCTTCATCGCCGTCACGATCAGCCTGTTCGCGATCGTCGATCCGATCGGGACCCTGCCGTTCTTCGTCTCCCTCACCGAGTCGTTCGACGCGGCCGACCGACGCGTGATCGTCACCCGCGCGGTCCTCGTGGAAGGGGCGGTCCTCGCCTCGTTCGCGCTCGTCGGCCGATTTCTCTTCCAGGCGTTCGGGTTCACCCTCGGCGCCTTCGAGATCGCGGGCGGCATCCTCCTGTTCGTCGTCGCGTTCGACATGCTCCACGGGGAGGTGACGCGGACGCGGCTCTCGACCGCGGACCGGGACGACGCAATCGCACGACGGGACGAGATCTCGGTCGTGCCCCTCGGGATCCCCCTGCTCGCCGGCCCCGGCGCGATCTCGACGGTGATGATCTACGAGGGCAACGCCGGGTCCGACCCGTTCGTGATCGTCGCGACGTTCGTGGCGATCCTGATCACGACCGCCCTCTCGTACTTCATTCTCCACTACGGCCAGGTGATCCTGCGAGCGTTCGGCCGGGTCGGCGTCATGGCGATGACCCGGGTGCTCGGGCTCCTGCTGGCCGCGGTCGGGGTCCAGTTCGTGGTCAACGGGGCGATCGCTTCGTTCGGCGGGCACCTGTAGCGCGCCGGCGGGCGACGGGCGTACGCCGTGCGGGCTTCGCGGCACGCCCGGTGCGGGTGGCGGGCTTGCGGCGCGCGGGTCGTCCCGCGCGCGCCAGCATCAGGGAGGACGGAGTCCGCGGGTTGCGGTCGGCGGCCCAGACCTTCTCCCCGGCCCGGATCGGGACCGGCAGGTCGTTCTCGGCCGGCGGGAACCCGCACTCGAAGTCGTCCGTGTAGGCGCAGTATGGATTGAACGCACGGTTGAAGTCGAGCTCGTAGACGTCGGCCTCGTTCAGTTCCAGCGTCAGGTAGCGGCCCGGTCCGTAGCTCTCCCGGCCGCTCGTCGTGTCCCGGAACGGGACGAAGACCGAGGCCCCGACCCCCTCCCCCGCATGGAAGACCCGGAGCCGCAGCTCCCGACCCCCGAGCGAGAACGTCAGCTCGCCCAGGAGCCGCATCACGGCCTGGTTGTCGCGGTTGGTCCGGAGGTACGCTTCCTCCGGGGTCGCCCGCCGCTCCAGCCGCGCCTCGATCCGGAGCGATGCGTCCGGCGGGAAGTACCGCAGGTCGTGGAACGGCACCCGGCCGGCGATGAACGGCGACTCGGGGTGCCGGGCCATGAACTCGTTCTTCATCGCGCGCTCGGTCTCGAGTTCGCGCTCCCAGCCGTCGTCCGCCGCCATCGCCGGGGCGACCCGGAGCCCGCCTTAACGGTTGGCGGTCGGAGGGGACCAGTGGCGGAGGTCGAGCCACATCTCGTCGGCGTCGTAGTACTGGCCCCCCCGCTTGGCGTGGAACGGAAGCCGGCCGCGGATCTGGAACCCGAGCTGTTCGTAGAGGTGGCGCGCTCGGTGGTTGTTCGCGAACACGTCGAGGAGCACGATCTCGAACCGGCCCCGGGCGCGCTCGAGCGCGCCGAGCATCAGGGCGCGACCGACGCCGTGACCGCGGTGCGCCTGCGCGACGACGATCCCGAGCAGCCCCACGTGATCGGTCTCCGACCCATGTTCGAGTCCCACCGTCGCGATCGTGCAGTGCCCGACCGCGCGGCCCGCCACGTCGGCCACCGCGACGACCGCGTCGTTCGCGAGCACGCGGCGGTAGAGCGAGGTGAACCAGCCGACCTCGTCGGAGCGCGACGGCCGCTCGGCGAACAGATGGATCCCGATCGGGTCCCCCCGCGCGCGCTCGTCGTAGAGGGCGTAGTACGTCTCGATCATCGCGTCGAGGTCGTCCCAGCGGAGGTCGCGGACGGTCAGCCCGCCGCCCGCAGTCCCGGTCGACGGGACCGACTCAGGCATACCCGAACTGGCGTTTGGCGAATTCGCTCATCCGATCCGGGCTCCACGGCGGATCCCAGATCATGTCGACCTTCGCGGCGTGGACGTTCGGCACCTTCTCGATCGCGAGCTTCACTTCCTCGGCGAGGATGCCGGCGACCGGGCAACCCGGCGCCGTGAGCGTCATCTTGAGCGTCACGTCGTCCCCCTGCCACTCGAACCCGTAGATCAGACCGAGGTCGACGATGTTCATCGGGATCTCGGGGTCGTAGATCTGCTTCAGGTTCTCGGTGATCAGGTGCTCGCGTTCCGCGTACGCGGGCCCTCCCGACGGGGCGGGCGATGCCGCCGACGGGGCGGGGGGGCTCGTCGGAGGAGCGGGGTCGCTCATCGACCCGACGAGCGGCCCGGCGGCTATAACGGCTCGCTGGCGCTCGCGCCCCGCCGGACGCCGGGAAGCAAGGGTTTAACCCGACCCCCGAGTGGCACGGAACGACGATGCGCGACGTGCATGCGATGCCGCCCGACCAGGGTCGGCTCCGGCTGCGTTCGGTCGGCGTTTCGGGGATCCGGAAACCGATCGTGGTACTCCGGGGCGAGCGGGCGAACTCGCTCTCCGCCACCTTCCGCGTCTCGGTCGACCTCCCGTCCAGCCGCAAGGGGTCCGACCTCTCGCGCAACGCCGAGATCCTCGCCGAGATCGTCGATGCGACCGTGGTTCGGCCGGCCGAGAGCCTCGAGTCCGCGTGCTCGTCGATCGCCCGCGAGTTGCTCGCGCGCCATCCGACCGCGACGGAGTCGCACGTTGCCGCGTCCGCGGAGTACTTCCTGCGCCGGGGAGTGACTCCGGAACGCAGCAGCTTCGAGGACTACACGCTCCTGGCGGAGGCCCGCGCCGCGCGGTCGTCCGACGGGGCCGTCGCGAACGCTCGCATCGTGGGTGCCGAGGCGGTCGGGATGACGGCGTGCCCCTGCGCCATGGAGTCGTGCCGCGAAGCCCTCGTTCGCGAGTACCCCGAGCTCGGGGACGCCCGGTTCCGCGACCTGCCGATCGTGTCGCACAATCAGCGGAACCGGACGCGGCTGCGGCTGGAACTCGTGGACCGAACGGACGTGGAGGTGGACGACTTGATCGCCGCCATCGAGGCCGCCCAGTCGAGCCCGACGTACGCGATCCTGAAGCGCGGCGACGAGGCGAAGGTCGTCCTCGATGCCCATCGCCGTCCGAAGTTCGTCGAGGACGTGGTTCGGGACCTGCTCGGGGGCCTGCCGAACCGATTTCCGGGCCTGCCCGACGACGTCGTGGCGAACGCGGAGACCGTGAGCGAGGAGTCGATCCACAAGTACAACGTGGAAGCGTCGCACCGGGTCTCGTTCGGCGAGCTCCGACGCTCCGGGGCCGGCTGACGACCGGGGTCGACGGATGCGGTTCGCGCTCGATGCCCTGCGGCGCCGGCCCGGACGATCTGCCCTGACGTCCCTCGGGATCGGACTCGCCGTCGGCCTGGTGGTCCTCCTGCTCGCGCTGTCGGCGGGGGTGACGGCGAGCGCGTCCACCCTGGCGACGCAGAGCGGCGTCGACCTCATCGCCACCAGCGCGAACACGACGATTCTCTCGGGCGAGTTCCCCCCGGTGTCCCAAGCGCACCGGCTGGTGACGGAGATCCCCGAGGCCGACGGGAACGTGGCGGTCGCGAGCCCGTGGCAGGTAGGGGACCTAGTGTTCGGCAACGCGTCGCTCTGGGCTGCGGCGAATGCGAGCCGGGTCCCGGGCGGATGGGGGCCGACCAGCTCGGGGACCGTCGGTTGGATCCCCGACGACAACGCCGGCATCCAGACCCCCGTGCTCTACAACGGCTCGGGCTTCTCGGCCCCGGGCGATCCGCACTACGCGAACGGATCGTACGACGGTCCCGAGACGCACGAGATCGTCCTGGACCAGGGGCTCGCGGGGGCCCTGGGCGTCACGGTCGGAGATCGGGTCTGGCTGAGCGCCGCCAGTCCGCCCAGCGCCGCCGCCCTCCCGGGCTGGTACGCCAACGCGACCGGGTTCGTCGTCGTCGGGGTCTGCGGCCCGTTCTGGCTCATCCCCTCGGCGTTCCTCGCCTACGGGTACCTCTCCGAGATCCAGCAGCTCCTCGGCGGCGCCAGCGGGCCCACCGACTACGCCTCGCTCGTGCTGATTCACCTGACGGACCCGACCGACCCGACCGCGGACCAGAGTCGGATCCATGCCGCGTTCCCGTCCCTGACCGTGATCACGCTCTCGGAGATTCTCGGCTCCATCCAGAACGTCGTGAACGTCTATCGGACGTTCGGCACGCTGATCGGCGTCATCGGTCTCGTCGTCGCGGCGCTGTTCACGACGACGATCCTGCAGATGTCGGTCGACGACCGCAGTCGGGAGATCGCGGTGCTCCGGGCCGTCGGGTATTCGCGGGCCGCGGTCGGACGGTTCGTCGTGGAGGAGGGACTGCTGTTGGGCGCGTTCGGCCTCGCGGTCGGCCTGCCGATCGCCTACTTCGGGGCCGAGGCCGTCAACGCGTTCCTGCTGCGGTTGCTCGCCGGCCTCCCGTCGTCGTTCTCGTTCGTGTCGTTCGACGCCACGGTGATCGGGACCGGTGTGGGGCTGGTCGTCGTGATCGGCCTGATGGCCTCGCTCGCCCCCGCCGCCCGGGCGATGGCGCTCCCCGTGGCGGAGGAGTTGCGGGCCCCGTGACGCCGTCCCTCCGGCCGCGTCCTCTGCGCCACGCCCGCCTGCAGGCGATCCTCGCGATCGCGGCCATCGGCGCGGCGGTCTCGCTCCCCGTGGTCCTCGTGTCCGTCGGCGGCGGCGTGGACGCCCACGAGCTCGCGCAGATCGAGAATTCCGGGTACCAGATCGTCGTCAGCGCGGGCGGCGAACATGGGATCGCCCACTCCCACGGACTCGCGAGTACGATCGATCGGGTCGCGGGGGTCGCGTGGGCTTCGCCGGTGCTGAGCATCGCGATCGACGCGTTCCCGTCGGGCCAGGGGGCCTCCCCCGTGCTCGCCGAGGGGGTGATCCCGGAAGCGTTCGCCGCGACGCTCGGCCCGACCGAGTCCGGCCTCTTCCCGAACCCCCTCCCGCTGGGCGATCCGACCGACCTCGCGCACTTCGCGAACGGAAGTTACGGGGGACCGGCGACCGATGACGTGCTGGTCTCGTCCCCGTATGCGGCGAGCGCGCACCTCGCGATCGGGGCCACGCTCCCGCTCGGCCCGACGGCCAACGCGTCCGAGGCGGTCGCGTATACCGTGACCGGGATCTTCGGGGTCCCGAAGACCCTGCTGGGGCCGGTGGGGGCGTTCGCGCTGGTCCTGCCGCTCTCCGACCTTCAGGTGATGTGCGGTTACGCGAACGGGACCGGAACCGTGGTCCCGGACGCGTCCGACACGATCCAAGTCGCGGTGACCGGTCCGGTCTCGGTCGACCCCACGCAGCTCGCCGCGGTCGAGTCCGGCATCCAGGCGGTCGTTCCGTACTACCAGGTCGCCTCGCTCTCGCAGGAGGCCGCCCAACTGGAAGCGGCCGATTCGGTGCTGACCGGATTTTACCTCGCGCTCTCCTCCGTCGGCCTGGTCGTCGGCCTCCTGTTCCTCGCCCTGGTGCTCCTGCGTCGGATCGAGGCGAACCGCCGGTCGATCGGGATCCGTCGAGCGTTGGGTCTCTCGCGGGGCTCGATCGCGCTCGGGGTCGTCGCGGACGGCTTCACGCTCGCGGCGGCCGGCGCCGTCGTGGGCGTGCTCGGGGGGTACGCCGTCGTCGCGGCCTTGGCCGCGGACGCGTCCGGGACGGTCCAGGAGGCCGCTTCGTTGGCGATCTTCCCGCCCCGCCTCCTCGGGGAGATCGTCGGCGCCGTGCTGCTGCTGTCGGTCGTTGCGAGTCTCGTCGCCGCCCGGTCGGCTCTGCGGGTGGGGATCTCGGAGGCGCTCCGGTGAGCGCTCCGGCACCGCC
>JASHWW010000124.1 GCA_030043855.1 Thermoplasmata archaeon | reverse complement strand
GAGGCCGAGCTCGGGGCCCGGGAGGTGCCGCCTCCCCCGATGTTCGTGCTGGACGCCGAGTCGGAGGGGCAGATCGGCTACCTGATCGCCGCCGAGCTGTCGGCCGCGCTCGTCCGTGCCGGTGTCCCCCGCGTCGTCCTGCCGGTGGTCAGCCGGACCGAGGTCGACCGCAAGGACCCGGCGTTTCGGAACCCCAGCAAGCCGGTCGGCCGCTACTATTCTGGGGCCGACGCGCTCCGTCTGCGACGGGAACGCGGCTGGACGCTCCGGGAGGATCCCGTCCGGGGCGGTTGGCGCCGTCTCGTTCCGTCTCCCCGGCCGCGTCGTTGGCTCGAGGGACCCGCCGTGCGCGCCGCACTGGACGCCGGCCTCGGACGTCGTTGCGTCTTCGTGGTGACGGGCGGCGGCGGGGTCCCGGTCGTCCGGGGGACCCGCGGACAGTGGCGAGGCGTCGATGCCGTGATCGACAAGGACCGGGCGGCGGCGCTCGCAGCGCGCGTGCTGGGGTGCAGGACCCTCCTCATCGTCACCGATGTCCCCGGGGCCGCCATCGGATTCGGGACGCCGACCGAGCGATGGATCGGCGAGGTGTCTCCCGCGGAGCTCGCTCGGCACTTCCGGGCGGGGGAGTTCGGAGCGGGCACGATGGCGCCCAAGGTCGAGGCGGTGCTGGAGTTCCTGCGGTGGGGCGGGGATCGGGCCATCCTCACGGATATCGACGGATTGCCGGGCGCTCTCGGGGGGGTCGCGGGCACCCGCGTCCACCGGACCCGGCGCACGATCCCGGTGCCTTCCGGCCCGCGAGCCCGGACCCGCCGAGCGAGGCGGGCCGGTTGACCGCGGCGCGCCGGCCCTCGGGCGTCGGACCGACCCGCCCGGCGGGCCCGACCTCGACGGAGCCGGTCGATCCGCTCCGGAGGGCCAGCGCGCGCGCCGAGTGGGACCGCCTGGAGGAGGTGCTGATTCATCGGCCGGGCGTCGAGATGTTCTTCGGCCTCCTCGAGCCGTACGCGTTCCTCTACGAACGTGCGTTCCGGGCCGAGGAGGCCGCCCGCGAGCACGCCGAGCTCGAGCGGGCGCTCGCGCGCGAGGGGGTCCGCGTCCGTCGGTTGCTCCACCTGGCGATCGAGATCGGGGCCCGGCAGCCCGAACTGATCGAACGGGTCCGCAGCCAGATCCTCCGCCTCGTCCGATACACCGGACCTCGGTCGATGGTCACCGCGGCCCGGGCCTCGCTCCGTCGGAACCTGGCGGAGTTCGACGGAGAGACGCTGTTCCAGATCCTCCTCCTGCGACCGTCGGTCCACCTCGCGCGCCGGCCCGGCACGCGCGTGATTTTTCCGCGGGTCGACCTCGACACGCCGCTCGCGAACCTCTACTTCCTCCGCGACCAGCAGGCGCTCGCCCGCACCGGATTCGTCCTGGGTCGGATGTCGAAACCCCAACGCCGCCCGGAGCCACGGCTCACCGGCGCCCTGCTCCGGGCCTGGGGTGCGCCGGTGGTCGCGGAGGTGCGGGCCCCCGGGACCTTCGAGGGCGGGGATTTCCTCCCGATGGGCGACTTCGCGCTGCTCGGCACCGGGGACCGCACGAACGCCTCCGGCGTCCGGCAACTCCTCGCCGCTCCGCTCGGCTTCGACGAGGTCGCCGTCGTCGCCCAGCCGGCGCATCCGGCGATCCCGGGCAACGACCCGGACCCGATGATCGACATGCACCTCGACACCTACCTCAACGTACCGGGCGACGGGCTCGTCGTGGGATGTCCTCCGTTGCTGGACCGGGCGCGCACCGAGGTCTACCGTCGGACGTCCCGGGGTACGATGGTGCGGGTCGGGCCGGCCCGTTCGCTGTCCGACTATCTCGCCTCCCGGCGCTTCGAGGTCCTCCCGATCTCGACCGTCGAACAGATGAGCTACGCGTCGAACTTCCTGTGCGTCCGGGATCGACGGATCGTCGCCGTGGAGGTCGCGGCCGGCGTCGATCGAGTCGTGCGGGGTCTGGCGGCCTCGGCCCGACGGAACCCGCACCGCTACGGCGCCCTGCTCGCGCTCGTCCGTCGCGAGCGGGGCCGTCTGCGGGCCGACGGCGGGTTCTTCCCGCGGACGACCGCGGTGCGGGACCGGGGGATCGAGGTCGTGCCGCTGCGGCTGGAGGAGATCACCGGCGGGTACGGCGGCGCGCACTGCATGACGTGCGTCACCCGGCGCCGCGTCAACGACGCTTGACGCCCGACTTATCCCCGCCGTCCTCGGTTCGTTCCGGCGATGACCGCGATCGTGCCGACGCCGTGGATCTGGATGGACGGCCGGCTGGTCCCGTGGGACGATGCGAAGATCCACGTCCTCTCGCACGGGCTCCACTACGGGTCGGCGATCTTCGAGGGGATCCGATCCCACCGGGCGACGGGCGGGACGGCGGTGTTCCGGCTGCGGGAGCATCTCGAGCGGTTCCGCGACAGTGCGAAGATCTACGAGATGCACCTCCCGTACTCCGTCGACGAGCTGACGCGGGCCGTCCTCGAGCTCGAGCGGGCGAACGGAGCGACCGAGGCGTACCTCCGGCCGATCGCGTTCACCGGATACGGCGAGATGGGCGTGGATCCGAGCGGCAGCCGGGTCCAGGTCGCCGTCGGGATGTGGCCCTGGGGCGCCTACCTCGGCGAGGCCGGCGCGCAGCGGGGCGTTCGGGCGACCGTCTCGAGCTGGACGCGCATCGACTCGCGCTCGCTCCCGCCGCAGGCGAAGTGCTCGGCGAACTACGCGAACGGCATCCTCGCCAAGCTCGAGGCCCGGGCGGGCGGCTACGACGAGGCGCTGCTGCTGAACTCGGCCGGCCTCGTCGCGGAGGGTCCCGGGGAGAACGTCTTCCGCGTGCGGAACGGCGTGTTGAGCACCCCGCCCGCGAGCGCGGGGATCCTGCGGGGGGTCACCCGGGACACGGTCCTTCGACTGGCGGCCGAGGAGGGGATCCCGGTGCAGCGGACGGGCTTCACGCGGGAGGAGCTGTTCACGGCGGACGAGCTCTTCTTCACCGGCACGGCCGCCGGGATCACCCCGATCCGGGAGGTCGACGGCCGGCCGATCGGCACCGGGGCCTATCCCGTCGTGCGTCGGCTGCAGGCGCTCTACGACGACGTCCTGCGCGGACGGTCGCCGAAGCACGCCGACTGGCTGTCGTACGTCGCGGCGACGTGACCCGACGCGGCGGACCGCTCACCCGACCCGGAAGAC
>JASHWW010000123.1 GCA_030043855.1 Thermoplasmata archaeon | reverse complement strand
TCCGGCTATCAGGATCGGCCCGTGCTCCATGACGTGTCGTTCACGGTCGACGCTCCGTCCGTCTACGTGGTGCTGGGTCCCAACGGCGCGGGAAAGACCACGCTGTTCCGAACCATCGCGGGGATCCTCCCTCCGACGTCCGGGTCGGTGCTGATCGACGGGATTCCGATCGAACGCCAGGCCGCCCGGGACCAACTGCACTATCTCTCGCACATCGACGGGATGCCGGACGGCCTCACCGTTCGGGAATGCCTCGACTTCTACGCGCGGGTCGAACGGGCCACGAGCGCCGATGTCGAACGCGTCCTCGATCAACTGCAGATCCGGGAGTTCGCGGGAGCGTACATCTCGAAGTTGAGCGCCGGGCAGCGGAAGCGGGTCTCGATCGGCCGGGTGTTCCTTCGCGAACGAGCGATCTACCTGCTCGACGAACCGACGGCGAACCTCGATCCCAAGGTCGCCCGCGAGATCCGAACGCTCGTCCTCGAACTGAGCAAGGACCGGATCGTGCTGTACTCCTCGCACAATCTGTTCGAAGCGCGCGAGATCGGCCGGTTCGTCATCGCCCTGAAGAACGGCGCCCTCACCCTCTTCGAACGAATGGAGAACGTCCGCGGCAGCCATTTTGTCGTGGGCGTCCGCACCGTCGAGCCCACCGACCAGCTGAACGACTGGGAGCGGAGCGGCGATTACTACGTACGGGAGCTTTCGGGGCCCGATCGGGTGCCCGACCTGATCCGGGACCTGGAGGCGAAGGGGGTCCGGCTTCGCGAGGTGCGGGAGATGGAGAACCCCCTCGAGGATCTGTTCACCTGAGACTCCCCGACGGCGGCCCGTCCGGCGCCCCGCGGACGGTCCGGGGGCGCGGCGGGGGGCACGAGGCGACCGGAGATATGACGACAATACGTTAGAATTACGAAAACAGTAACTATATTGTATCAAAAACACATCCGCTCCCTCGTGACGAGCCGTTCGTTGTCGATGGTGGAGGCGAGGGTCGTCCTCTCCCTGGAAGGCGACGGGGAGTCGGTCGTGACGCTGGACGACCTCCGCCGCCGGGCCGGCGTCTCGCCCGGCCACGCCCGGGCGATCGCGCATCGACTCGTCCGGAAGGGATGGCTCGAGCGAGGCCGGCGCGGGGTGTACCTGCTCAACCCGTCCCAGCACGGACCGGACGCGCTCCCGGACCGGGATCCGTTCCGGGTCGGTCGACTGCTGGCCGATCCGTACTATTTCGGCTACGGCACGGCCGCCGAGTTGCACGGGCTGCTCCCGCAGGCCGGCCAGGCCTACTACGTCGTGACGCCCGGACGCTCGGGTCGTCGTCCGTTCGGGCCGTCCGAGTTCCGGTTCGTCCACTGCGCACCCGCCCGCTTCTTCGGTGCGGAATCCCTCCGCCGGCGGTCGATCGACCTGCGGGTCAGCGACCGCGAGCGAACCGTCCTCGACTGCGTGGACCGGCCGGAGCTGGCGGGTGGGATGGCGGGGGCGGCCCACATCCTGGCGATCGCCAAGCCGAACCTGCGGTGGGCGACCCTGGCCGACTACGCGATCCGGTTCCGGAATCGGGCGGTCGCCCAGCGGCTCGGGTACCTCGCCGCGACCGTACGCCCGTCCCACCGCCCGCCGCGGGCGTTCCTCGATCGCTTGCGACCCCCCAACGGCGCGGCGTATGTGCCGCTCGGACCGGCCGTCGTGCACGGACGCCGGGGGGTGCACGACCCCACGTGGCGGGTCGTCCGGAACGTCCCCGAATCCCAGCTCTACGCCGAGGGGCGACTGCGATGATCCCGCGCGCCGTCGCGAACCGGTTCGCGAACGTGATGGGGGTCGACCTGCACATCGCGCAGCAGGAGGTCGTCCTCCTCTATGCGCTCGCCGCGCTCGCCGAGCACGGCGTCTCCGAGCAGCTGGCGTTCAAGGGCGGGACGTACGTCCGGATGATGGTCACGGGCGACGCCGGGAGGCTCAGCGAGGACCTCGACTTCACGAACCTCGGCCTGCCGGACGATCCGGAACCGACCCTGCGGGCCGCGTTCGAGCCGCCGTTCCACGGCGTGCGATTCTCCGTCGTCGAGCCGTATCGAACAGCGCAACGGAATTGGGCGTGTCAGGTCGGGTACGCCCACGAGTGGGACGAGGGACGGTTTCGCCTCGAGATCAGCTATCGGGAGAAGCCGTTCCTGCCCCCGCCTCGCTGGCGCCCCCTTCCCCAGGCGTACTACGACGCGCTCCCGTTCTCGGTGCCCGAGATCCCGTCGCTCCGACGAGAAGAGGCGATCGCCGAGAAGCTGCGGGCGATCCAGCAACGGGCCACCGAGCGCGACCTGTACGACGCGATCCGGTACGGCCAGAAGGGGTTCGACGAGGGCCTGGTCCGGTTGCTCGCGTGCGGCAAACTCTGGAACGACCGGGAGGGGTTCGATCCCGAGCGCGTCCTGGCCACGCTCACCGGAGGTCGGCGGAGCTGGCCCGACCTCGAGCGGCTGATCGGCCGATCCCGACAGCGGGATTGGAACCGGCTGTCGGCGGAGGCGGCCCGTCGCTTCGGGTTCCTCCGGGATCTCACCCCCTTCGAACTCCGCCTGATCGAGGACGCGCGACGTCACGGGCTCCGGGCCGAACTGGAAACGCAGCTGGAGCCGTACCGGCGCCCGGCCCCGTCCCGTCGATCCCGGTAACTTCGGGTCCGCTCGCCCCGAGCACCGCGTTCGGTTCCGCGGAGGCTGGACCGTCGCGACGCCCCGTTGCGCGACCTCACGACCGTGGCTTTGACCTCCGGCGAGATGTACCGGTCATGGAGCCGATGGTAACGCCGAAGCTCGCCCCCTACTTGCTCGCTCGGGACGCCCGGGGACTTGCCCGGTTCATCGAGGCCGGGATCGGTGGCCGGCGGGGATTCGAGGCGGCCGATGCGGCGGGGAACGTGAACCACCTCGAGTTCCGGATCGAGGACTCGGTGCTGATGCTCGCCGAAGCCCCCGCGGGGCGGCCGACCTTCCCCGCGATGCTGCACCTCTACGTGACGGATGCCGATGCCGCCTATCGTCGGGCGCTCGGGGCGGGTGCGACGTCCGTTCGGGAACCCGGCGATGCCGAAGACGGGCGGCGCGGAGGGGTCCGGGACGCGTGGGGGAACGAGTGGTGGTTCACGAGCCCGCGCTCGTGAGCGAGCGAGGATCCCTCGGCCGGGTCCGCCTCAGGTCTGCAACGCGGTACGGAGCGCGCTCCCGTTCGGAGACCCGAGACCCGTGCAGGGGTTCCATCCCGGTCCTGCGGAGTAGCCGTCGTTGTTTCCCGTCGTGATCGGACGGAAGGTGCCGGCCGCCGCCGGCGCGTACAACAGCGGGTTCACGAAGCCAAGCGGCTTGCCCAGCGATTGGACGTACCGGGCGAAGAGCGCGGCGTAGAGGGGAGCGACGGCGCTGGTTCCTCCGACCACCGCGGCCTGCCCATCGACCACGATCGCGTAGCCCGTCACGGGATCGGCGTTCCCCGCCACATCCGGGACGCCCCGCCCGGCGGAACCGTTCGGTGCCGGGGGGACATGGACTCCCGACTGGTAACTGGGAAGGCCAAACTGCTGGCTCACCCCTCCTCCGGTCGCGCCATCGCCCTCCGCCAGTTCGTTCCAGACGACCTCGGAGACGATCGAGGTCCCGTTGAGCGTCAGCTCCGTTCCGCCGCAGGCCACGACGTTCGGGCTCGAAGCGGGGAAGTCGACCGCCAGAGTGCCCGGCGGCTCCCCGTCGGAAGCTCCCTGATCGCCGGCGGCGGCCAACACCGTCACGCCGAGTTGGGCGGCGTCCTCCGCGACCTGGTTGAACGCGTCGAGCCCCTGCTGGCTCCAGGTCGGTTCCGGCCCGCCCCAGCTGATCGAGACGATGGCGGGGGCGTTCGCGGTGTCGTGCATGGCGGTGGTGAGCGCGTCCACGAAACCCTGTTCCCCGCCCGGCGCAAAGTAGACCACGATCTTCGCGCCCGGAGCGAGCGCACCGACCATTTCGATGTCGAGCTCGACCTCTCCGTTGTCTCCGTTGGGGTCCCCCGCCGGCGCATTCGTCGCGCCGTCCACCCCGACCGCGAGGACGGTGGGGTTCGCCGGGGGCGTCAGACCACCGAAGAACTGCTGCAGGTCGGCGGTGGCATACCCGCCTCCGAACTCCAGAAGCCCGACCGTCACTCCCGTCCCGTCGGCTCCGCTCGGGAACGCGTAGGCCGCTCCGACGGTCGGAATTGGGAGGCCGGCGGCGGCCGGGTCCGTGCCCCGCCGAAAGTGGGGTCGCAGCAGAGGCCGCGTGTCCAGCCCAAACACCCCGACGATCGCGCTCGCGAGGGCCGCCGGCACGCGCAGCGGGGTGTCGTGCGAGCGGTACGTCCCCCTCGGGTGCTGGTATTCGGCCAGCTGAATCCCGAACGCCTTCTCGAACGCCGAGGGAGCCCCGCGGAGTTTCACCGTACGTCGATCGAGCGCCACCGTGGTCACCGTCAGCCCGAAGTCGGCCCCAAATCGCCGGACCTCCTCCACGTCCTCGGCGCGAGCGCCGTGCCGTTCGGCGAGCTCCGCCCGGGAGAGGTACCGTCGCCGAGACAGAGGGGACGAGCCGAGACTCTGCATGCTCGGCAGTTCGTTGGGCGCGGAACGTCGCCGCAGAAGGACCGAGACCTCGATCGGGTCGGTCCGAGTCCACGGGCCCTTCCTGGCCTCCCCGCTCGGTCGGCGAGGAAGACTCCGAGGCAGCTCGACCGTAGGCGTCGGATCCGATCGCGGGGCAGGTGCCATCGACCTCTCCAGCCCGATTCCGGGCCAAGACCGATACACCGTGTGCGGTTTAGAACATCTGGTCGTTGTTGGGAACGGGACGGTACGAGACCCGGCTGCGGTTCGATAGCGTCCGGATCCGGCCGTTACGGTCGGCTTCGAAGTCTCGTTTCGAAAGATACTTACCACGGGTACGCGATTCGGCCGACACCGCCCCGAGGTGTTTCGCATGCCACGCAATCGTTCGTTTCCGTTGCCCCATCCGTTGTTCGACGAACCCACCTTCAACGAGCCGACGACCACTCCCGATCCGACCGGATTCTCGGTCCGTCACCCCTCCGACAAGGAACAGTATGCCCGGATCCAACAGCTCCTCTCGAAGGATGTCGTCTGGTTCCCGGAATCCCACGCGCCGCCGGACGGGCTCTTCTCGCTCGCGACGGCATGGGGCCCGAACGGACCGGGCGTGGTCGGTGCGGTCCAGAAGGCGAGCCAGATCGTCTTCCAGATGGTGGGCGACATCGGTGCGTCCACCGCCGCGAAGTACCCGGGAGAGATCCGGGTCTCCGACCAGGTCTCGGACGAGTGCCTGACCGCGCCCGTCGGGTCCCGGCCGGCGTTCCTGTACATCCTGGGGGACGTCGTCTACGACTTCGGCCAGGCGCAGTACTACTTCGACGAGTTCTACGATCCGTACCGCAACTATCCCGGGCCGATCTTCGCGATCCCCGGCAACCACGACTCCTTCATCCTTCCCGGAACCCCCGAACGCGACGCCCCGCTCGAGACGTTCCAGCGGAACTTCTGCAGCAAGGAGACCGTCGTCACCGCCGAGGCCGGCTCGCTCCACCGGACGGCCATGACCCAACCCGGCGTGTACTTCTCGCTCGACGCCCCGTTCGTGCGCATCATCGGCCTGTTCAGCAATTCGCTCGAGGATCCGGGGGTGATCTCCAGCGAGCAGGGGAAGTGGTCCACCGTTCCGGATTACCAGCTGGCGTTCCTGTCCGCCCAGCTGGCGCTGGCAAAGAAGGACGGATACGCGGGAGCCCTCCTCCTGGCGGTGCACCATCCTCCGTTCTCGTATGCACCGCCCCCGACCGGGTCCGGGACCGGCGGGATCCACGCGGGAAGCCCGGCGATGCTCGCCGAGATCGACACCATCTGCCAGCAGCAGGGCGTCTACCCCCACGCGATCCTGTCGGGGCACGCCCACAACTACCAGCGGTACACTCGCACGTTCCAATTCTCGGGATCTCCGTATCAGGTGCCGTACGTCGTCTGCGGGGACGGGGGGCACGGGATCGACCCCCTCGTACGGTCCCGGCCGGGATCCCCGAAGGACCCGCCGCAGAACGGGCAGAACGTCTCCTACCTGGACCCGCACCCGGTCGTGGGGACCACGACCCTGACTCTCGACCGGTCCGACGATCAGGATTACGGGTATCTGCGGGTGACGGTCGACGCGGCGACCCTCCGCATCGAGTTCCACCAGGTCGGGCAAGCCGCGACCGTTCTGCAGCCCGCGGATGTCGTGAGCGTCGATCTCCGATCGCACACGGTCCTGTCCGGAGCCACCCCGGCGACCAAGAGCCCTCCCCCGCCGGCGCGCCCGAGCGGCCGAGGTCGAAAGTAGGGTGGCGGACACCCCACCCCATATCCCGGCGCGGGGTCGTCCCGCCGTGCGGGAAGTGGAGATCCGGCGCCACAGTGCGCGCGACCGACGACAGGAACACCTCTCCGAGGAGGGCCGGGACCTGGCCCGCGACATCGGGGCCGGCCGGGGGCCGTTCCGCTTCGTGCTGGCGAGTCCGGCGGCTCGGGCGGTAGAAACGGCCGAGGCGATGGGAGTCGTGGTCGACCGTACGGACGATTTGTGGTACGATTTCGGGCAAGGGGCGATCCCCTGGCCTCTCTCCTTTGCCGAGGCAGGGGCCCAGGTCCGCCGAAATCCCGCCGCTCAGGAGCTGGTCGCTCGACTGCGGACGTCGGTCCTTCAACTGGTCGAACGACTGGACGACGACGAGCGTGCGCTCGTCGTCACGCACGGGGGGTTCCCGGAACTCGCGGCGGCTGCGTGGAGCTCGCCGGGTCATCTCGACCGATTGGGCGGCCCCTGCAAGTGTTGCGAGGGGATCCTCCTGCGGTTCGTCGGACCGGGCGACGTCGAGACCCAGGTATTGCGGGTGAACGATCCCCGCACCCGACTCTAGGGACGGCGTAGGTCGAAGGCGGCCGCTACCAGCGACTCTGATACATCCGAACCGGGCCCATCACGCGGAATCCGTGCCGC
>JASHWW010000017.1 GCA_030043855.1 Thermoplasmata archaeon | reverse complement strand
GGTCGACCGCGTCTACGCGCGACGCGCCGATATCCCGCCCGCCGGGAGGAGGGACTGGAGCAGCGAGCGGTCGATCCCGAGGTCGGCCGCGAGGGCCACCTCGACGGACGCCCGATCGCGTTCCTCTCCCGGAACGAGGAGATATCGGACCGCACCTCGCGAGCGCAAGGATCGCTCGGGGGCCACCGACCAGCGCTCGTCGTCCTCGTAGCGCACCGTCCCGATCCCCAGCTCGAGGGGGACGTCCCGGACGAAGTTCCGGGTCCCGTGCACGACCCAGGCGCCGCGGGCGACGAACTCGCCGGAGGCGCCGGACTTCGAGACCTGGTCCGGGGCGACCCAGAACGCGGCCGCCGAGGCGAGGCCTGCCCGCCACGCCTTCGAGAACGCCACGGCCCACTGCGCCGCCTCCTCGATCGTCGCGGCCGGGATCGTGCCCGAGGCAGGACGCTTCAGCACGACGCTCGCCGCCCCCTGGAGGTCGGCGTGCATGTACAGGTCGCCCGGCCGAAGGTGGCGCTTCACCACCAGGTCGTTCGAGGGGGCGTCCCGTCCGGCGACGGAGACGACCCCGTCCGAGCTCACGAACCACCGGTACTTTTCGAACCAGTGGGCCCGACGTGCGCGAACGGCTCCTCCGGGCGCGGGGCCCGACGGTCGCACCGGCGGCATCGCGAGCTGTCGCACGGTCTCGGCGAGCGCGGTGCGAGCCCCCTCGCGCTTGGTGGCCGTTCGCTTGGCTTCCTCGAACAGCGTCTGGGCGATCTGGCGGGGGCTCCGCGCGATCGGCACCTCGCGCGTCGCCCCGTCGATCTCGAGATTCACGGTCTTCGCCTCCGCGTCGACCTGGCGGGCCGCCTCGACGCGGGCCTCGACCTCCCCGTAATGCGCGAGGATCCACGCGGCGTGGCGCTGGAGCTCCTCGACCTCGAGTCCCAGGCCTTCGACCGCGGCCGCCTGGACCTCTCGCTGTCGCTCCATCTCCCGTCGCGCGTTCCCGGCGGCGACCTCGGCCGACGAGGGAGGGCGTCCCGCCAGGCCGTCAAAGTACGCGTGCGCCGCATCGGAGAAGCGGGTCGTCGACTCCGCGACGACGTCGGGAACGGGGCTCCATCGCTGCGAGGCGTACGGCGTCGCGTCGATCGCGATCGTCCCGCGCCGATACAGGTAGCCGGTCGGGGGGTCTCCGACCTCCGCATGCAGCGCGGCCAGTGCCTGATGGATGCGCCGTCCCCGGGACTCCGGGTCGAGGGACGCGGCGGTGGCTCCATCGAGGCCGGACCGGGCGATCAGCTCCTCGGCGACCGGGCCCCCCAGGGAGAGGCGGGCGGCCAGCGTGCTCGCCAAGTCGGTCCGGGAGCGGGCGAGTTCCGCCGATACGTCGGCGGCGCCCAGCCCCCACGGGTCCGTTCGACCGGGCGGTCGGACGTACTCCGCCCCGACGCGTACGGCACGGTGCGCCCACCGGCGCGGATGCGCCACCGCCGCGATCGTCGTCCCTCGGACGACGATCACGTTCCCGGTCCCGAACAGTTCGATCGCGACGCGGAGGGGCTCGGGATCGTCCCCCCGCGACAGTTCGAACTCGAGCGTCCGCTCGCCGGCGGGGTCGGCGACCGACCGCAGAACCGCACCGGTGAGCAGGCGACGGAGTTCCTTGGCGAACGGGCTCAGCGACTCGGTGTGCTCTCCCGCCCCGGGCACGACCGCGGCGTACAAGCCGGGCACGAGGAGGAGTTCGCGACGTCCTTCGCCGGGGACGCGGAATTGCAGCGACCAACCACGTCCGAGGAGATCGAAGGCCTTGTCGACGCGCGCGCGGACGAGAGTACGAAGTTCGCGGGCCACCGCGAGTGTGTCGAGCGAGGTGAACCGGTCCTTCGCGGTCGGCTCCGGCACGCGTCCCACCCCGGCGCTCCGACCGGCCCCACGGCTTAAGGGTTGGTCGCCCTCCCCGGTCGCGTGACGTCGTCCGGAGACGCTCCGGCCCTTGCCTGGCGCCGCAAGACCCAGGAGTTCGCCGACCGGGAGGTTCGACCGCGAGCGCCGGAGATCGACCGGAACGATCGCGTCCCGGACGAGGTCGTCCGGTCGCTCGCCCGGGAGGGGTTCCTGGGGTTGGGGATCCCCGAGCACTGGGGCGGCGGCGGGGGGGACGCACGGTCGCTCGTCGCGGTCCTCGAGGAGCTGTCGGCCGCGTGCGCGGCGGTCGCCGTGTTGGTCGCCGTGCACGTCTCCGTCTGCGCCCAGCCGATCCTGACGTCGGGGACCGAGGCGCAGCGGCGTCGGTACCTCCCTGCCCTCGCCCGCGGGGACGGCGTCGGTGCGTTCGCGTTGACCGAACCCGACGCCGGGTCCGACACGGCGCGCATCGCGACCCGCTACGAACGCGCCGGCGACGAGTTCCGTCTCCGGGGGACGAAGATGTTCACCTCGAACGCTGTGAGCGCCGGCGCGGTCCTGGTCTTCGCGACTCGCGACCCGGGCCTGGGGCATCGGGGGATCTCCGCGTTCGTGGTACCCCCGGGGACGTCGGGATTCTCGGTCGCGCAGCGGCTCGACAAGCTCGGGCTGCGCGGGAGCGAGACGACGGAGCTGGTCCTGGACGACGTTCGCCTTCCGGCGGAAGCGCTGCTCGGCGCGGAGGGGGACGGTCTCAAGATCGCGCTCGGAGCCCTGACCGGGGGCCGGGTCGGGATCGCCGCGTGCGCGCTCGGTGTGGCGAGGGCCGCCTTCGAGGAGATGCGGCGGAACGTTCGGGCCGACGACGCGGAGTGGAAGCGCGGGGCGCTCGCCCGCGCCTTCGTGGACCTCGCGGCCGCACGGGCGCTCGTCGAGCGGGCGGCGGAACGGAAGGATGCGGGCGAGCCGTTCGTCCGGGACGCCTCGGCCGCCAAGCTCGCCGCTTCCCGGGCCGCGGTCGCGATCGCCTCCGCCGGCGTCGACATCGCCGGCGCCGAGGGGGTCCGGGCCGGTGCCACCGCCCAGCGGCTCTGGCGCGACGCCCGGGTCTTCCCGATCGTGGAGGGTACGACCGAAATCCAGGAGCTGATCCTCGGCCGCAGCCTGCTCGCGGACGACGAGTCGCCAAATCCTTTGTAGCGACCTCCGCTCGGGAGATCGTGCCTCGCTCCGCGAAGGCGCACGCCGGCGAGACCGCGCGCGCCCCGAACGCGCCCGTCCCGCTGGCGGAGACCCCGCTCGACCCGGCCTGGCAGCGGATCCTCGAGGCGGACGGGATCCGTGCGCTCTACCCGCCGCAGGCGATGGCGGCGGGTCCGGTCCTCGCCGGAGAGAGCGTCCTCCTCGCGTGCCCGACCGCGAGCGGGAAGTCGCTGGTCGCCTACCTCGCCCTGCTCCGGGCGGCCCGGAGCGGCCGTACCGGGCTCTACCTCGTCCCGCTGCGCGCCCTCGCGCACGAGAAGGCCGAGGAGCTCGAGAAGTTTCGCGACCTCGGGCTCAAGGTCGGGATCTCGATCGGCGACTTCGACCTGCCGGCCGACAAGCTCGAACGGCTCGACGTGCTCGTGGCGACGAGCGAGAAGGCGGATGGACTGCTCCGACGGGGAAGTCCGTGGCTCGACCGGCTCGGCGTGGTCGTCGCCGACGAGGTCCACCTGCTCCGAGACCCGGACCGGGGCCCGACGCTCGAGGTGAGCCTGACCCGGCTCCGTCGGAAGTACCCCGATCTCCAGATCGTCGCGCTCTCGGCCACGGTGGGGAACTCGGAGGAGGTCGCCGACTGGCTCGGCGCGCGCCACGTGGCCAGCGAGTTCCGCCCGGTACCTCTCAAGCTGGGCGTCTACTACGACGGGAGGATCACGTTCACCGATCTCACGACGCGCGAGGTCGACCCGCCGGGCGAGGCGGTCCCCCGGCTCGTCCGGTCGATCGTCGAGGAGGGCGGGCAAGCCCTGGTGTTCGTGAACAGCCGGCGCGGGAGCGACCAGCTCGCGGAGACGCTGGCGCCGACCGTCCGGCGACTGCTCTCGGCCGACGATCGCGCCCGCGCGGCCGCGGCCGCGGAGGAGGTCCAGGCGTCCGGCGACGAGGGGACGGAAGGGATGCGCCGCCTCGCCTCCCTGCTTCCCGACGGCGTCGCCTTCCACAACGCGTCGCTGACCAACGCCGAACGTCGGGTCGTGGAACGGGCGTTCCGGGACCGCGTGCTGAAGGCGCTGGTCGCGACCCCGACCCTCGCCGCCGGCATCAACCTGCCCGCCCGCCGCGTCATCGTCCGCGACACGACCCGGTACGACGACCGGATCGGGGTCCAAGCGCCGATCCCCGCGCTGGAAGTCCACCAGATGCTCGGGCGCGCGGGTCGCCCGAGGTTCGACCCGTTCGGGGAGGCGCTCCTGATCGCCCGGGGCCCGGACGACGAGGAGCGGCTGCTCGACGGGTACCTCTCCGCCGGACCCGAGCCGGTCGAGAGCCGCCTCGCCGCCGAGCCGGCGCTGCGGATGCACCTGCTCGCGCTCGTCGCCAGCGGTGCCGTCGCGACCGATCGCGACCTCTCCGGATTCTTCGAATCGACGTTCTACGGGCGGACGTTGCCCCTCTCCGAGCTCCACGACAAGGTCGCCGGGGTGCGGCGGTTCCTGGTGGCGAACGAGCTCCTCGTGCCGGGCACGGCGCTCCGGGCGACCCGGTTCGGTCAGCTGACCAGCGAGCTGTATCTCGACCCGATGAGCGCGATCGTGCTTCGCCAGATCCTGGAGCGGGCTCCGCTCGGCGTCGCCCCGTTCGCGCTCCTCGCGGCGATCGCGACGACCCCCGACCTCCCGGGGATGTTCCTGCGACGAGGAGAGGAAGCGGACCTGCTCGCCCGCTACGCGGACGAAGTCGACGAGCTGCTGGTCAAGCCGGACGAAGAGCCGCTCGAACTCTCGCTCGATTCGTTCCTCTCGACGCTGAAGACGGCGTCCGTTCTCGAGTCCTGGATCGCCGAGACGCCGATCGTCGAAGTGACGGAGCGGTGGGGGATCGGTGCCGGCGACCTTCGCTCCAAGGCGGAGGATGCCGACTGGCTCCTGTTCGCCGCGGGTCGTCTCGCGGTCGCGTTCAACCGGAGGGTCGCGCGCGCGATCGACGACCTCTCGCTTCGCGTCCGCTACGGAGTCCAGGGCGAGCTGCTCGACCTCGTCCGATTGCGCGGCATCGGACGGGTCCGGGCCCGGATGCTGTTCCGGGCCGGCTTCCCGGACCGGGAGGCGCTGCGGAACGCCCCGATCGACCGGATCGAGCAGGCCCTGCGATCCCGTCGCCTCGCCGACATGGTCGTACAGCAACTCACGCCCCGGGGTCGGACGGCCGCGTCGCCGCCTCCGGACACGCATCCCGGAGAACCGGCCGTTCGGACCCGGTTGCGCCGGCTCGAGGATTTTCCCGGCGACGCCCGGGAGTGAGTCGCCGCCGTCGGCCGCCATATACCGGCGTCGGCTCGGCCCGGGGTCCGGTGATGTGGCGCGCACGGCGGCCTTCGACGCTTCGATCGTGGGCGGTCGCCGGCATCGCTGTCGTGCTGCTGGCCTCGATCTCGTTCGTGCCCGGCGCGGGAACCGCGGGCCGGTCCGTCGCCGGGCCCGTACGGGGAGGTCCTTCCTCCACCCTGGCGCCCCTCCCGAGCGGAAGTCCGTCCTGGACGAACGTGACGAACCTATCGTCGGGTCAGCCCCCGTGCGCCTCCGACATCGGTCTGGCCTACGACCCCGTGCTCTGGGAGTTCGTCTCGTTCGGCGGCGTGAACGGGTGCGCCCGCCCCGGCTACGGCTTCGATGGGAATGCGACGTGGACGTGGGACAACGGCACGTGGACGAACATCTCCGCCGGCCTCTCGCACGCTCCGTCGCCGCGCTACGGAATGGCGGTCGCGTGGGATCCCCAGGCGAACGCGATCGTCGCGTACGGCGGTGCCGGCCCGACCGGGGTGAGCTACAACGACACCTGGGAGTTCAACGGGAGCTGGATCAACGAGACGTCCAACCAGTCGATGTCCCCGGCCCCCGTCCTCCAAGCCGGCCTGGTCTACGACCCCACCCTCGACGGCATGCTGCTCGTCGACGGCGACTCGTCCCAGTGTGGCTGCAACGTGAACCAGACGTATCTGTTCCATCTGGGCCAGTGGTCGAACGTCACGGCGTCGTACCTCCCTCCCGCCGTCCATTCGACGATGGTCTGGTACGACACGGCCAACGGTTCCGTCCTCCTCTACGGGGGCGTCACGAACGCGGGGACGATCTCGCCGGAGACCTGGAGCTGGACGGGGGGTTCCTGGACCCAACTCTTCCCGTCGACCGCCCCTCCGGCCGTGTACGATGGAGCCGCGGTGTACGACCCGGTGCTGGGGGCCCCCCTCCTGTTCGGGGGGTACACGGCCCCCGTGCCGACGTTCTCCCCGGCCGCCGGAACGTGGGCGTTCGTGGCCGGTACGTGGTCGAACCTCTCGGGGTCGATCGCCGGATCCCCGAGTCCGCGCGGCGGAGCGCGGGCCGCGTTCGACCCGGCGACGAACGTGACGTTGCTCTACGGCGGCCGGCTCGCCGCCGGCTTGACGCTCGCCGACGATTCGTGGGAGTTGTTCTCCGGCAACGTGTCGACGATTTCGGCCGCTCTGTCGGCCGCTCCGAATCCGATCCTGCTCGGAGCGAATACGACGTTGACGACGATCGCGTCGGGGGGAGCCGGGCCCTTTACGTACACGTACTCGGGCCTCCCGCCGGGGTGCGCGCCAGCGAACGTCTCCGCGCTTCTGTGCACGCCCACCGCGAGCGGCACGGTGCGGGTCAGCGTCAACGTCACGGATCCGGCCGGAGCGTTCGCGGTCGCCTCGACGAACGTGACCGTCCTGCTGCCGACGAACGCCGCGTGGATCAACATCACCGACCCCAACCGTCCAATCCCTCCGTGTACCTCCGACCCGGCCCTCGCGTACGACGCGGCGCTCTCGGAATTCGTCTCGTTCGGGGGCGTGACCGGGTGCGGGATCTCTTCCTCCGGGGCCGACGGGAACGCCACCTGGACCTTTTCCAACGGAACCTGGACGAACGTCTCGGGCCTCCTCCCCACCGCGCCCAGTCCGAGGTACGGGATGGCGGCGGCGTACGATCCGGAGATCGGCGCGATCGTCGCCTTCGGCGGTGCCGGCCCGTTCGGGGGACCGATGGGGGACACGTGGATCTTCAACGGTACGTGGACCCAGCTGACGAACCTGACGAGCGCGCCGCGGGCCGGCTACCAGGCCTCGGAAGTCTACGATCCGGCGATCCAGGCCGTGGTGCTCGTGGACGGCGGCAACCCGGGCGGCGCCAACCAGAACGCGACCTGGGAATTCGCGAACTGGGCGTGGACGAATCTCTCGCTGACGGTGCTGCCTCCCGCGGTCCACTCGTTCCAGCTCTGGTACGTCCCCCCGACCCAGTCGGTGCTGATGTTCGGCGGTGTGACGAACAATGGCACCATCTCGAACGAGACTTGGCAGTACGAGAACGGCTCGTGGTCCCAGCTGTTCCCGACGAACAGCCCGCCCCCCACGTACGACGGCGCCCCGTTCTATGACGGCGCTCCGATCCTGTTCGGCGGCTACGGCGCGCCGGTGCCGGCCTTTGGTCCAGAGTCGGGCACGTGGAGCTTCGCGAACGACACCTGGACGAACCTGTCCGCGTCTCTGGCCGGCGGCCCATCTCCCCGGGGCGGCGCGCGGGCCGCTTTCGACCCCGCGGAGAACTGGACCTTGCTCTTCGGAGGTCGGCTCTCCGCGGCCCTGGTGCTCTCCAACGACACTTGGGGATACCCCACCGTCCCGTTGATGGGGACGATCTCCGTCATCCCGCCCGAGCTCGACCTGGGCACCCACTTGACGGTCGATGTCGACGTGCTCGGCGGCGCGCGTCCGTACTCCTTCCAATACCTCGGGTTACCGTCCGGATGCGCCGGGGGGAACGTCTCCGTCGTCACCTGCGTCCCGACGGAGAACGGGACGTTCTCGATCACGGCTACGGTCTCCGATCCCGTCGGGGCGAGCTTTGCGGCCACCGGTTCCGTGACGATCTTTCCGCGGCTGACGGCCGACCTGAACGCGTCGCGCGGCGTTCTCGAGATCGGCCAAAGCGTGAACTTCACGGCGACGGCCGGCGGCGGTGCGGGGGGATACTCGTTCGTCTACGCGAACCTCCCGATCGGATGCGCGGCGGGCGGCGAGGCCGCGTTCACGTGCACGCCGACCGGGTCGGGAAACTACTCCGTGACCGCGAGCGTCACCGATCGACTCGGGGTGGTGGTCACGTCCGCGGCGGTCAACGTGACCGTCCTCGGACCCCTCCAGGTGTCCCTCGCGGTCTCCTCCCCGATCGCCGATGTGGGAGAGACGGTGACGTACACGGCCACGGTCACCGGTGGCCTGCCGTCCTACACGGCCTCCTACCGGAACCTCCCGCTCGGATGCGCGTCGACCGCGAGCCTCGCGATCGACTGCTCGCCGAGCACCCCCGGCAACTTCTCGACCTCGGTCGAGGTGACCGACGGTCTCGGAGTCCAGGCGGTGTCGAGCGTCGCCGTGTTGACGGTGGCTCCCTCGCTCGCCGTCGCGCTTCCCGCTCCCTTCCCGGTCGCGGAGGTCGGGGTCCCGATCGTGGTCAACGCCACGGTCGAGGGAGGGAGCGCCCCGTTCACGTTCCGCTGGACCGGAGTCCCGGCGGGCTGCGTCGGCGCGGACGCGGCCCTCGGGTGCAACGCGACTTCGCCGGGGAACTCCACCGTGGGCCTCCAGGTCGAGGACGCGACCTTTGCCACGGCGAACGCGTCGGCCCGGTTCGTGATCGTGCCCGCCCTCGTGGCCTGGCTCAACGCGTCCCGGACCACCGTCGACGTCGGCGTTCCGTTCTCGCTGATGGCGGCGATGTTCGGCGGAGCCTCGCCGTTCTCGCTCACGTGGAACCTGAGCGGGGTCTCGTGCACCCCCGACGGTACGCAGGCCGAGTGCCAGGGGACGACCGCGGGGACCGCGACCGAGAGGATCTCCATCCTCGACGGACTCGGGGGCTCGGCCCACGCGAGCGTCACCCTCCGGATCGGGCCGGCGCTCGAGACTTCCCTGTCGGCGAAGACCGTAGCGTCCTGCACGGCACCGTTCGAGGTGCGCCTCATCGGGGGATCGACCGGGGGGATCGGCCCCTACCTCAGCGACTGGTCGTTCGGGGACGGGACGTCCGCGTCCAACGCCAGCGCGACGATCGTCCACAACTACACGATGGCCGGAACGTACACCGCGGAGTACTCGGTCACGGACGCGGGAGGCGGAGCGTCGAACGCCAGCGTCACCGTGACCGTCGCCGCGGATTCCGCCGCGTGCCCGTCCTCCGCGGCCCCGGGAACCTCGCTCGGCGCGGCAGCGATCTGGGCCCTGCTGGCCGGGATCGCTCTCGTCGTGGGCCTCGCCCTGGTCCTGGCGCTGCGGCGGCGGCGACCGGCGTCGGACGGGCCGGACGCACCGGCCCCCGTCGAACCTCCGGCCCCAGCGCCGGCGGACGAGGGCGAGGATCGGATCTACGGCGGTCCACCGCCGACGTAGCGGAATCGGGGCGTCGGCCCGTCGGCGCGGGCGGGCGGCGTCGCCGCACGTCCCGGCGCCGCGCTCGGCCTCGCGCGCAACGTGATCGACCGCGCGTCGGCCGTCGAAGACCGGGGCAGGGTGACCCACTCGTCGATCGGGGTGAGAAGCTTCACGACCGACCGCGTTCCTCCGAGGCCGCCGGGACGGATCTCGCGCCGGAGGTAGCCCGCCTGCTCCAGACGGACGATGCGACGCCAGAGGGTCGTCGTGGGGAGCGGGGCGACGCCTTGCGCCGAGGCCATGGCCGCCTCGATGCGGCGCACCTCGCCCAGCCGGGCCGCGGTTCCTTGGACCGCCTCTCCAATCGCCCGGATCACGTGCGGTTCGATCGGGACCGCCTCGCGCCGATCCCACGCGCCCGCCGAGCGGAGATCGCTCGGCGATCCGCCGACGAGCTCCCGCCGGACGAGCTCGAGGGCGCGGCGAGCGCCGCCCCCGTCTTCGACCGTGCGGAGGACGATGCGGTCGAGCAGCGGCGCGGGGGCAGAGCGCCCCAGCGCACGCTCGAGGCGGTCGAGCACGATCGCTCGGAGGGCGGGTTCGGAGTACGGCGGCAC
>JASHWW010000122.1 GCA_030043855.1 Thermoplasmata archaeon | reverse complement strand
CAGACCCAGTCCGACCCGCCGATCCCGAGGTGGGTGCGCAGGGACGGGCGGACGTCGAGGTGGCTCAGGAGCGCGGTCGTCGCGCCGGTCTCGTTGCCCGAGAACGGTTGGGCCGAGCTGCCGAACAGGTCCGACCCGTCCGGGACGAGGATGAACCCCTCCCGCACGGCGAACGGTCCGACGACCGTGAGGTTGATGGCGGCGAACGATTCGCCGCCGAGCGAGATGTTGCTCCCGATCCCGTAGCCGCCGAAGACGCTCACGGTCCCCGTGGTGGGGACGAGCGCGGACCCGGTGAGGGAGACCGAGGCGACCCCGGAGCGGACGTAGTAGAGCGACCACGCCGAGCTGCCGACGGCGGCGAACGCGGCCGTCGAACTCCACGACGTCCCCGCGGAGAGGTTGGTCGGGAAAATGCCCAGCGGGGTGAGGAACGAGATCTGGTCGGAACCGCTGACGTTCACCGACAGGCTGCGGCTGCGCTCCACGACCCCCGCGTCGGTGTATTCGGTCGACAGACGGAGCTCGCCGACGAGGGACGCGCTCGAGTTCAGGAGAGCGACCGCCGGCACCGTGCTGGTTCCCTCGAGGACCGAGCCGTTGGTCGTGAAATTGGCGAACGCTTCGGACACCTCCCAGGCGCGATAGGTGACGCTTCCGATGGCCGTCGGAGAGCGGCACGACGGGTAGCAGTACTCGACATCGATCGCGGCGCCCATGATCCGAGTGACGTGGAGGGCGACCACCGAATTCGGCCCGGTCGCCTCCGAGAGGACGACCGAAAAGCCGACGGTCCCGGTCGCCTGGTACGGGATATTGGACGCGTTGAGACCGTCGTAGCTGACGGTCTTGATCGCCCCGTACGACCAGGTGTTCGAATACGAAGCGGCCGCCGGCGCCAACGGAGCGGCGGCGCCCGTCCCGGCGACGCATAGGGTCAAGAGGGCGAACGTTACTCCAACGGCCGCCGTGGCTCCCCGCGAGATGTGCGAACGATGGAGGCCCGAGCGAAGCATGGTCCTTCGCTCTCGGCCGATGTGGCCCGGGACTCTTAAAGGCGGGTTCCGAGGGCACGCCGCGCGTTTGGACTCCGTGCTACACCGTCGCAACGGGGAGGCTCGCGCGTCGTGCGGACCCTGACCGACGCGGAATCGCGCGTCATCGCGGTCCTGCTCGCCGCGCGTCCGGACCGGGAGCGCGAACGATTGCACCAGATCGGCGTCCCCCGGTCGACCTACCATGCGGTCCGTCGGCGGTCGTACGACGAGGGGTGGTTGCGGGACCGGTACGTCCCTCATCCGGTGCCGCTGGGGCGCCCCTACGTGTCGTTCCTGCTCGCCCGGCCGTACGCCGATCGGTACGAGGAGCTCACGGCGCGGATCGCGGCCGACCCGGGTAACGTGGTCCTCTGGGCCGGCACCCAGCTCGTCCTCGCGGTGTCGTTCCTCGCGAAGCCGGGCGATGGGCCCAAGCTGGCGAAACGGATCGCCGACGACCACCTCGGGGCGCCCCCGATCGAGGTGACGGTGTCGGCCGACGGGCCGTACGTTCCGGTCTACTTCGATTTCGAAGGGCTGTGGGGTCACCTCGCCGGCCTCGAAGGAACGCTCGCGTACCCGCACGGTCTCGGTGGGGGCCCGACCTCGGACGAGGAGACTCGCGGTACCCTGTCGTCCCACCAGACCTGGGCCGTCGGCGAGCTGCTCCGCCGACCGTTCGCCACCACCGACCAGGGGCGCGGCGGCCATCTGGTCGGACCGTTCGGGCTTCCGTTCTCGCAGCGGAAGATGCTCGCGCGCGGGTGGGTCACGCACCGGACGATCCTCGACCCCGCCCGCGTGCCGCCGTACAAGGGGAAAGCGGCGGATCAGGTGGTGTTCGTGACCGGTACCCCGAAAGCCGGAGCCCGGGCCGACGGTCTGTTCGCGACGCTCAGCCGCGAGTCGCGCGTCTTCCCGTTCCTGTTCGTGGTCGGGTCCGACCGCTGGCTGCTCGGGGCGCTCGGAGGGCCGGCGCCCGTTCCGGTCGACGGGGCCCCGCGTCGTCCCGTCCTGCCGACGTTGCGGGACTTCCTCGAAGGGATCGAGATCCTGCAGGAGCCCGCCGAGGGGTTTCGAGCCTTGGTCGACCACCGGTACGACCGACTGCTCGAGCCCGCGAGCGGTCCCGCCGCGAAGCGCTGATATGTCGGCCGGCCAGAGCGGCCCGGGCGCGTGGCTCAGCTTGGATAGAGCACCGGGTTCCTAACCCGGCGATCGAGGGTTCAAATCCCTCCGCGCCCGTCGTGACCGATCGGGTCCCCGGGGGGACGGGCGGCTAGTTCTGGGTGGCATCCTTCGCGACGCCCGCCGCTCCGCTGACGCCGGGAGCGCCGTTCGCGCCCGCGGCCCCCGGGGCGCCGATCCCGCCGGCACTCCCGCTCGAACCGGAGCCGGGGCCGTACCCGTCCAGGCCCCCGGGTCCCGCGGGGCCGCCACCTCCGCCCGGACCGGCCGAGCCCCCCGCTCCCGGACATGCGAGGCCGATGCCGCAGTCGTCGGTGCCGCCGGCCCCGCCGACCACCGAGTCGAAGTAGAAGTACAGAGTCGACGCGAGCACCGGGGTTCGGACGTGATAGACGCCGCCTCCGGTAGCGCTGCCGCCGGCCCCACCGGCACCTCCATTTCCTCCGGCGCCTCCCGCGGCCCCCGGGCCGCCGTCCCCGCCGTTGCCTCCGTCGCCGCCGGGGCCGCCAGCACCGCCGTAGCCTCCGCCCATCCCTCCGTACCCGCCGGCCCCGCCGGTGCCACCGGTGCCTCCGGACCCGCCGTCCTCCGCCGTCCCTCCCGATCCGCCGGTCCCTCCGGTGGCGGTGTCCGACGAGAAGTTGTCCACGATGAGGGTGAGGGATCCCGAACTGTAGAGTCCGCCGCCCTGCGCGAGTCCGCCCGGTCCGCCGGAGCCTCCGTTCCCGCCGCTGGCTCCCGCTCCGCCCAGGGCGCCCGATGCAGCGTCCCCGCCGGCGGCTCCCGAGGTCCCTCCGGCAACGCCGTTCTCCCCGCCGTCGCCTCCGTCGCCCCCGAGTCCTCCGGGTCCGCCCGCGGCACCGTTCCCTCCGTTGCCGCCGATGCCCCCGCTCGCTCCGTCACCACCCGTGGCGTTCGACCAGGTCAGGGAGTCGAACTGGATCAGGGCGGTTCCGACCTCGTAGATCGCGCCCCCCTGCGCCGGTCCGCCGGCACCTCCGTTGCCCCCGGCTCCGCCCGCGGAGGAGGTGCCGGCCGCGACCCCGGCCTTCCCCGCGAGTCCGGGAGTGTTTCCTCCAATGGAACCGCCGTTCGCTCCGTCACCGGCCGAACCTCCGTCGCCGCCTTGTCCCCCGGTCCCGCCGATTCCGCCTCCGCCGCCGGAGCCGCCGGAACCTCCCGCGCCTCCGGATCCGCCGCCGGCTCCGGTCGAGATGGTAGTGCTGTTGGAGATGGAGAAGGACTTCGCCGAGGAATCGAAGTAGATGGCACCACCCCGACCCGCCCCGCCGGCGCCGCCAGCGCCACCCGCCGCGGCTCCCCCGGAGTTGCCCGGTGTACCGGCGGCCCCACCGCTTGACCCCGCGCCTCCGTCGCCACCGTTTGCGCTAGCCAGGGCGGTGGGTGGGCTGCCGGGACCGCCGGTACCGCCGTCGCCCCCCGGTCCGCCTCCCCCGGCGATTCCCCCCGAACCCCCGCTTCCGCCGCCTCCTCCGTCTTCGCCCAGACCGCCCGAGACGCCATCGTCGGAGAAACTGGAATCGGAGACGGTGAGCGTGTTCGACGCGAAGATCGCGCCGCCGGCGGCGACTCCGCCAGTTCCGCCGAGGCCCGCGGCCCCGCCGTTCGCGCCGTCGGCGCCCGCCGATCCACCGACCGAATGGCCGGCCGCACCGCCGTCCCCGCCATTACCTCCTGTCGGTGGAACTCCGCCGCCCGACCCGGATCCGGCCGCGGTGCCGTCGCCGCTCCCGATCCCGCCGAGTCCACCGTTTCCCCCCGAATTCCCGTAGCCACCGTATCCGCCGAACGCCGAGCACCCCGTGAAGATCGAATGGTCGATCGTGACGGGTCCGGTACTGTAGAGCGCACCGCCCTCCGCGGCCCCGCCCTTGGATCCATTCCCGCCGGCACCGCCGAAGCCGCCCGCCGCGCCGGCTCCATTGGCGCCCGCCTTTCCCCCGGGACCTCCGGCGCCCGACGTCGGGCTTCCGCCGCCTCCGCCATCGCCTCCCGGCCCGCCGAGCCCGCCGTTGCCGCCGGTGCCCCCGGTCCCACCGGTACCTCCGTCGCCGCCCGACGCGATATCGTCGGTGAAGGTGTCCGACTGCAGGGTGAGGTCGCCGGCGTTGTAAATCGCACCGCCCTCGGCGTTCCCGCCGGCTCCCCCGTTGCCCGCGGCGCCGCCGTGGCCGCCGAGGCCCCCGGCCCCTCCGCGCCCGCCGTTCCCTCCCGCGCCTCCCGAAGGTCCGGTCGTACCCAGGCCGCCGGCGCCGCCGGCTCCCCCTGGGCCCCCGGTCCCTCCGGAGCCGCCGTCGCCTCCCCCGCCACCGTTGCCGCCGAACGCGGAATCGTCGACGAAGTCATCGTTCGAGAGCACGACGACGCTGCCGCTCAGGATTTCGAGGGCGCCTCCGGTCCCGGCGCCCCCGGCCGTTCCCGATCGGCCCGCCGTGCCGTTCTTGCCCGCCTTGCCCGCGGTCCCCGGCCCGCCATTGGCTCCGGATTGATAGGCGCCGTTCGCTCCGTTCAGGCCGGCGGCACCGTTGGCGCCGTTGGTCCCGGACTTGCCGGGAGCCCCCGCGCTGCCCATTATCGTTCCCCCGTCCAGAGTGAGACCGGTGAGGTTCAGATGGCCACCGTGTACGACGAAGAACTGGGTGACCGTAGTCACGTCGAACGTGACCGAGAAGCCTCCGCTCGACACGTTCACCGTCAAGCTCGCCGGGATCGAGATCGGCGTCGAGAACGGAACGCCGGGGCAACCGACCCCGTAGACGACGTTCCCCCCCATTCCGACCGCGGACGAGAGGGCCATCTCGGTGCAGTTCATCAGTTGGGTCGACGGTCCGGCCGACGCCTCGATCGCGATCCGGCCGGAAGGACCACGACCGGAAGGTGCCTGAGCGGTGGGGAGATACCCCACGACCAAGGCAACCACGACACAAATCGCTGCGACGACGACCAGTCCCAGAGGCCGACGTTGCCCCATCTCCGGACTCCAGCGCCGATTCGATGTACCGTATATTAAGCCCCAAGACGACGCCCCGCACCGAGGATGCTTCGAATCGCGGCGGAGCGACCTCGTCCGGGCTCGAACGACGCGGGGGTCCGCTGGCCGATTCCGGAGAGAACTCAGTCAGGGGTCGGCCCGCGGTCGCGCTGGGCGACGTGAGTTCCGGAATCAACGGTGTCGACGCGTGCGCCGCGACTCGGCGGTCGATAACCCCGACCCGTCGAGATACCGCTCGAGAGAGTCCAGCTCCTGCTTCCAAAACTCGCGGTACTTTCGCATC
>JASHWW010000121.1 GCA_030043855.1 Thermoplasmata archaeon | reverse complement strand
CGCCTCGAGTACGTCGAGCAGACGAAGCTGCTCGGCCCGCAGGGGACGAGCCTCAACGACCTCGTCAAGAAGGGGGAGGCGACCCTCGTGAACCTCCGGGGGGTCGCGCCGGACGTCCAGGAGCTCGTCGTCGCCCGGATCGCCACCACGCTCTTCGAGAACCGGAAGAAGGGGAAGATCCCGCCGCTGTTCCTCGTCATCGAGGAGGCGCACAACTTCGCCCCGCAGCAGGGCAGCGCGACCTGCTCGCGGATCCTGAAGAACATCGCGAGCGAGGGGCGCAAGTTCGGTCTCGGGCTCTGCGCGGTGACGCAACGGGCCGCCCGGATCGACAAGAGCGTCCTCTCGCAGTGCAACACCCAGCTGATCCTGCAGGTGACGAACCCGCTCGACCTGAAGGCGATCGCCCAGTCGATCGAGGGGCTCACGCCGGGGATGACGGAGATGATCCAATCGCTCCCGGTCGGCGTGGCGCTCGTGACGGGCGGCGGCTACCACACCCCGCTCTTCTGCGAGGTCCGTCCGCGCGCGACCCGCCACGGCGGCGAGAGCGTGCAGATCGTCGCGTCGTGACGGGGCCGGTCGCGGCCGCTACGTCGGCCGCACGAGGTCCCGCAGGTACCGCGTCACCAGGCGGACGCCGAAGGCGACCCCGCCCAGGTTCTGGTACGCCGGCTGGAACTTCTTCGTGGTGAGCGTCGTGTACGCGGCCCCCGCGATGTCGAGGTGCGCCCACGGGGTCGTCCCGACGAAGTTCTCGAGGAACGCCGCGGCGGTGAGCATCCCGGCGAGCGGGATCTCGATCGAGTTGCGCACGTCGCCGACGTCGCTCTTGACGAGCTCGCGGTGGTAGTCGGTGAGCGGCATCCGCCAGAGCGGCTCGCCCGTGGAGGCGGACGCCGCGAGCAGCCCCTGCGCGAGCCGGTCGTCGTTCGCGACGAGACCGCCGGTGTCGTCGCCGAGCGCCGTGACCTGCGCTCCCGTGAGGGTCGCCAGGTCGATCACCTCGTCCGGGCGGTACTGCTGGACGACGTACCCGAGGCCGTCCGACATCACGACGCGTCCTTCGGCGTCGGTGTTCAGGATCTCGATCGTCTTCCCGTTGAACGACCGGACGACGTCGCCCGGTCGGTAGGCCGAGCCGCTCGGGAGGTTCTCCGCGCAGCAGAGGACGCCGACGACCTTCGGGGCGACCTTGAGGGTCGCCGCCGCCCGCAGGATCCCGAGGACCGCGACCGCCCCCGATTTGTCGAACTTCATGTCGGCCATGTGCGGCGCCGGCTTGATCGAGATCCCGCCCGAGTCGAAGGTGATCCCCTTGCCGACGAGCGCCACGGTACGGCCCCGGCGGGCGCCGCCGGCGTACTCGAGGACGATCATCCGCGGCGGATGCGTCGACCCGCCGCCGACGGCGAGGATCCCGCCGCACCCCATCTCCTTCAGCTTCGCCTCGTCGAAGACCGTCACCTTGAGGCCGAGCTCCTTGCCGAGCGCCCGCGCCTCCTCGGCGAGCCGTTCGGGCGTCGCCGTGTCGGCCGGCAGGTTCTGGATGTTCCGGGCCCAGAGGACCGACTCGACCACCTCGAGCTCCTCCGCGACCGCCTTCTTGACCCCCGCCTCCTCGCGAACGAGCTCGTCGCCGAGGTGGAGGGTCGTCTCCTCGACCCCGCCCTCGTTCGTCGACTTGTACTTCACGAAGTCGTAGCCGCCGAGGACGGCCCCGTCGACCACGGCCTGGGCCGCCGCCTCGGCGTCGACGCGGTCGACCGCGAAGCTGGCGAGCCGGAACGCGAGCGTCCGGGCCCCCTTCGCCTTCAGGGACCGCACGACCTCCGCCGCGGCCCGGCGGGCCGTCTCGGCGTCGTACTTCGCGCGGGGGCCGAGACCGACCAGGACGACCCGACCCTTCCCGTCGGGCCGGTGCAGAACGGTGATCTCCTTGCGCTTGCCGCGGACCTCCTTGCGCTGCCACGCGGCCTTGAGAAGGCCCTTGGTCGCGTCGTCTTCCCGGGACAGCGCGCGCGGGAAGCTGTCGTCCTTCTCGCCGCGCTCGAAGACGCCGCTCGCGACCGCGTCGACGGCGGCCGTCAGGCCCTCCCGCCGGTCGACCTGGACCTTCATGGCCCAGGCGCCGTCGGACTAGAACGACGGTCGGATCTTCTGGCGGTCGATGCGGATCCCGGCGGGCGCGATGCAGACCAGGTTCTTGGCGATCCCCGCGACATCGCCGCCCGTATCCTTCGCGACGTTCTTCAAGTCGATGCTCATCCGCTTGACCGCGATCTGGTCGTTGGCGATGGACGTATAATCGATGAGCACGACGTCGCCCTGGTAGGCGAGCTTGGAGACCTGGTGGAGATCCTCGAACCGGAGGATCTCGGCCAGGCGCACGTTCCCGTGCGCGCCGGCGAGCGCCCCCGCCTCGTCGTCGAACTGCATCGCGCCGAGGTCGAGGAACGACCCCTCTTCCAACGTGTCGGACCCGTGATGGCGCCGGAGAATCCCGCTCTTCTTCATCATGGAGGCGTCCTCCCTCTCTCGGGGCGTGCGACGGAGCGGACGGCTCTTAAGGCTATTGTTCGACTGACGCGCCGGACCGACTCGGGGGCGCCGGTGCGGCTCCCGCTCCCATGCCCCGGGGGAACCGGAGGCAGAAGGTGACGCGGTAGACGTCGTGCCCGTCCTTCCGACCGAACAGGCTCGCCGACTCGGTCAGCGACGCCCCGAACCGCTGCTTCGCGAGTCGGGCGATCGCCCGCGCGGGCAGGGTCTCCTTGAAGAAGACGTCGATCCCCTCGGGCAGCGCCTCGTCGAACGAGACGGCGCGGCGCCACTCGGGACGGGCTTCGGCGACGAGGTCGTCCCAGACCCGCGCCAGCCGCGCCCGCAGCTCCACCGAACGCTCGAGCCGCCGCTCGGTCGGCCCCCGGAGCTGGATCACCGCCGTGTAGTACCGCCCGCTCGCCCGGCTGCAGTCGGGGCAGCTGCGCGAGAGCACGCGGACGCTGAGGGGGACATCGACCGTCCGCGGAACGCCCCGGAACACGACGTCGGCATGACCGACGTAGTCGCGGACCGTGGCGGTCGCGTTCGTCTCCTCCCAGCGCACCCGTCGGACGCCGGCGTCCGGATGGACCTTGAGGAACGGCGCGAGATCCTCGGCGGTCAGCACCCGGCTCGCGCCGGCCCGTTCCCACTGTCCGCCGACCTCCCGGGCGCCGCAGTGCGGGCAGACCGTGACCGTGCCGCGGAGCGGCGCCGTGACGAGCGCCGTTCGGTCGGCGGCACACTTGGCGCAGACCCCGTCGACCAGGGGACGGCCGGTGCGGCCGCAGACCACACAGAACTCGCCGTCGGCCATCTTCGCTCTTGCGCGGGTCACCCGGTGACGGAGAAGATCTCGGCGTGCGGGACCCCGCCGAGCGTCCCGGCGCCGCCAGGGGCCACGTACCCCGCATCCTCCGCGACCCGGAGGACCTTCGCCCCGAGCAGGTTCGCGATCGTCGCCCGCTCGAGCGCCCAGAGCAGCTCGTCGCGCGAGACCCGCCGTTCCCCGTAGAACTGGCTCGACACCTTCACGGTCCGGCCGGCCTCGCCGACGGGAAGGTCGGTCTCGAGGAGCTCGGCGTCGCACGCCGCGACCACGAACTCGGCGCGGACCCGGTGGACCCGCATCACGAACTCCCCGGCGCCCGCCATCGCCCCTCCGGCCCTAGACCAGCCCGCGTCAAGGATAAAGCCCGTACGGGGCCGGGGGTCTCAGAACCGGACGAGCTGCCACTGGTTCGGGCGGCTCTCGATGACCTCACCCTGGTTCCGCAGCGACTGCAGGATCGCGTCGGACCGGTTCGGCGGGATGCCCGCCTTCTCGGCCGCCTCCCGGTACTGCTCGACGGTGAAGAATCCGCCGTGGATGTCCTGGAGCTCGCGCATCACCCGCTGGGCGATCTCGAACCGCTCCCGCTGGGTGTGACCGACCCCGGTCTGGGTCAGGTCGATGTCGAACTGGCCCTCCTCGGTCATGGAGACGCGCTTCAGGAAGTTCTCCATGATCTGAATGGCCCGGCGCGCATCCTCGACCTCGACCCGGGCGGACAGGCGGGCCCGGGCGGACGCCTCGCTCAGCCGCACGAGGGCCTCGAGCTGGCGTGCCGTGATCGGGACCGGGGCGTTCGGCTCCTCGCCCTGCTTGCGCACGCGGACGTAGAAGTCCTCGAGCTCGGCGAGCGCCGGCTCCTCGAGGACGGGACGGACGTTCCGTCGGGCGTAAGCGATGTACTTCTTGAGCAGATCCGGCGAGAACGGCGCCGCCGCCTCGTCGGAGCCCGCCAGGTTCCCCCCGCTCACCTCGCGGTGCGAGGCGAGGATCCGGTTCGCGAGGCGACGGTCGCGCGCCTGGTCCGGCAGGTCCTTGATCGAGAAGATCACGTCGAACCGCGAGAGCAGCGTCGGCGGCAGGTCGATCTGGTCGGCGATCGAACGGTCGTTCGTGAACCGCCCCCACTTCGGGTTCGCCGCCGCGAGCACGGGACACCGCGCGTTGAGGGTCGCCGTGATCCCGGCCTTCGCGATCGAGACGGTCTGCTGCTCCAGCGCCTCGTGCATCGCCGAGCGGTCCTCCGGGCTCATCTTGTCGAGCTCGTCGATGATCGCCATCCCACCGTCGGCGAGGACGAGCATGCCGGCCTCGAGCGTCCACCGGCCACCGGCGAAGTCGTCCTTGACCGCCGCCGCGGTCAGTCCGGCCGCCGTCGCCCCCTTCCCCGAGGTGTAGATCCCCCGGGGCGCGACCTCCGCGATGTACCGGAGCAGTTGGCTCTTCGCCGTCCCCGGGTCCCCGACGAGGAGCGCGTGGATGTCGCCGCGCACCCGGACCCCGTCGGCGTGTCGCTTCTCGACGCCGCCGAACAGCTGGAGCGCGATCGCCTCCTTCTCCTGCTCCATCCCCTTGATCGTCGGCGCGAGCGAGAGGACGATCTTGTCGACGACCGTCGGGTCGCCGCGGAACGACTCGATGAGCGCGGTCTCCTCCGGCGAGATCTCGATCTCCGTGTACTCCTGCGTCTTCGACTCGAACGAGTTCGCGAGGACCATCAGGTCGAAGGTCGTGTTCCGGACGACCCCGCCCCGGGCGGAGGCGCTCGCCCGCTGGAAGCTGCGCAGCACCCCGTTCAGCACGATCCGGTTCCCCGGGAGGACGCGGCCGGTCAGGTCCTCCGTCAGGAGCACGGCGAGCCCCTGCGGGTGGGCGCCGTGGCGGAGCGTCTCGGGGTGCTCCTGGATCTCGATCCGCTGGGCGTCGACGTACGTCGAGGCTTCCGTGACCAG
>JASHWW010000120.1 GCA_030043855.1 Thermoplasmata archaeon | reverse complement strand
CCCCGGCCTCGCAGGAACGGAACTGCCCGAACTGCCAGGCGGTCGTCTACGCGAACGAGACGACGTGTTGGAAGTGCGGGGCCAAGCTGTCGGCCAGCTGATCCGACCGTCGCGCGGGTCGCCCGGGCCCGGTTACGAGACCGTTACGACGAACGTGTCGTAGATGTAGCCGATCACGACACCGCCGTTCGTCACCTTAAGCCAGACTGACAGTGTGTAGGTTGGCCCCGCCACCGTCGGAGCCCAGCGAGTCTTGGTGCCCACCGGATCGACCGTGGTCGAGCTCCCCGAGGTAACCGTCGTCGCGCCGATCGTGTAGGTGTACTGCTTCGTCCCCGCGGAGTTGTTCGCGGTCACCGTGCCCGACACCGAGATCGAGGCGGGCGCGCCGGTCGCGGTCCAGTTGTCCCAGACCGTGACGTTCAGGAACGGGCAGAGGGGAGAGCCGGTCGTCTTGCAGCCGCCGGTTGCACCGTTGTGCGTGAAGCTCGTCGACGTCGAGAAGACGATCCCCTGGATCAGGTTCGCCGTCCCGAACGTGGTGGACCCCTGCGCCGACCCGACCCCCGCGACGGTCGCCGAGGCCCGGATCACGACCGTGGAGTTGAGCAACCAGGCGCTGAGCGTGGACGGGGTCGTGCTGTAGACGGTGACGGAGGTCGGACCCGAGATGGTCAGCCCCGTCGGACCCGCCAGCTGCGTCGAATTCGTCTTCCACGGACCACCGGGGGTCTGGTTCGCCCAGAAGGTGACCGTCAGCGCCGCCCCGGAGACCGATCCCGTGTAGGTGACGACCGCGGCCAGGTACCCGGACGTTCCGGGGAGCGTCGGCGGCTGCGGAACGAGGACGACGGAGACGGAGAGGGAGGCGCTGGAGACGACCGTCGAAGCGACCGTGACGGTGACGGCGGCCGTCGTGTTGAGACCGGCCCCGCCCGCGGTGATGAACGCGAAGTAGGTCCCGGCCGCGGTCGTCCCACCGGACGGGACGGTGTACTGCCAGAGGCCCAGCGAGTTCAACGTCATCGCCTGGTTCGTTCCGGAGAGCCCCGGCACCCCGCCGAGATTCACGTAGACGGATCCCGCCGTGACCGTGCCCGAGATCGACGCCCAGACGACGAACGTCTGCCCGATCCCGGGGTTGGCGGGCGTGGTGCCGCTGTCGACGACCGTCGGGCCGACCTGGATCAGCTGGCCCGGCAAGATCACGCTGTAGTAGAGCTGGGTTGGGGAGACGACGTAGATCGTGATCTGGTCCGGGAGCTTGTCCGGCGTGTGGGTCGGGAAGTTCCAGGTCCAGGTCTGCCCGAGATTCCACCCGCTCGCGTTCCCGATCCCCCAGCCGACGGGAATCGGATTCGCGAACTCCGGAGCGTTCGGGTAGTTGGCCGACTTGAAGTAGACGAGCACGCTGGCCGGGACGGTCGGGCCGGCGAGGTGAAGGATCGTGATGCCGGTGATGTACGTCCCGTTGGCCGACCGGACGAGCGACGCCTGGAACTGATTCGTGTTCTGGGCCGGCGGCGCCGGGAACGACGAGACGAACGCGAAGATCGACGCGAAGAGGGTCACGGTCAGCGCGAGCAGAATGATCGTGGCGACGACGTCCGAGACGGCCCGGCGTCCGCGCCGGCGGCCTCGGCGACGACCCGCGCGGGCGACGGACGTTCCGGCGGAGCGCCGCGCTCGCGGGTCAGTCGGTCCCCTACCGACCGATTCCATTCCCTGACCCCGAGGTGAAGAAAGGCGAGGGTGGGCTATTTAGACGTTCCTTCGCTTCCTGACGGCGATCGCCGCGCGTTCGAACCTCGCGCCCTCGGCGCGCCCGAGACGGGCGTCGCTCGGTCGCAGAATTCTCCCCGAAGTCGGATTCTGCTCCGTGGCGACGGCACGGAGAGAGCGCACCAACGGAACAAGCCGCCTCGGCCGCCCCGGAGGGGGCGGCGCGAGGCCGGAAGAGGTTGGACGAGCGGTGGTGGGCCGTACCTTACGGCAGGCTGACCGAGACCGTCCCCGAGTACGACCCAATGCCGAGGGCCGTGAACACGAGGCCAGTGCCCGCGGGGCTCGTCGTGCTGCCCGTGTCGATGATGATCTCCATCGTCGACGAGAGCTGCGTGGTCGAGCCGGTTCCCCAGGTCGACACCGAGAGCGCACCGCCCGCGGCGATGACCGTGCACTGCGTCACGATCGTGGCGGTCACCGTATTGTAGATGGTGACTCCGCCCGCGGCCGTCACGGCATACGTCGCGCCCGTGCTGGTCTTCATGACCATGTCCATCGAGCTCGGCGTCAGGCCGGGGTTGGCCTCCTCAATCGTGAGGATGTAGCAGTAGTGGGTCGCCGCGCAGCCGCTGCCCGCGTAGGTCGCGCCGGTCGCGCCCACGACGAGGGGGTTCGTGGACGGAACTCCCATCGCGAACGCCGATCCGAGCGTCGTACCGCCCGGGCCCTTCGTCAGGCCGGAGATCAGGACGTACAGAACCGCGGCGAGCACGACGGTGATCGCGACGAGCAAAATCGTCGCGATGATCGGCGACACTCCGCGCTTCCGCGCCTTTCTCCAGCTTCGCTCGTTCTTTCCCCAGACGTTCATTCGCTTCTTTCCTCCGATGGGTCGTAGGACCCGCGGGTGTCGGTATGCGCAGGTACCGGTATATGAAACCCGAGGGCGACCATGTCGACATAAGACGGACCATACATCGGCATTCAACGATATACACATCAATACGCATAATGCCACACCGCCGCACGTCAGGAGCCCGCACGCCCTCCCACGTCCTGGGCCGTACACTCCGGCTCTGGTACGGAGGTGTACCCGAGCCGCGCGCGAAGGCGACGCGCGTGCGCGCGAGAGGCGAACTGTGCGCAATCCGCGCGTCGGATCCGAGTCGGTGGGCGCCAAGTTCCGGAGCGATCGCGAGCCCGCAGCGCGACGGAATTTGGGGCGGTTATACTCAGCGCCGAGCGGGACGGAACCGCGTTCGACACATACGCATACGCGTTCGACACGACAGTAAGTAGAGCCCGACGCTGACCCTTCGAAATTCCGTCTTGGCACGACCGTTTGTTTAAGTATCAGAAATCTCCATCGTCTTGCCTGACTGTGTTCGACAACGCCCCGAACGAGCCATCCGCGCGCTCGCGTGCGCCGGGAGCTCGTCCGGAGCCCGCCGAGGATGCGCGCATCGCCCTACGGTGCAACCGCAAGGAGCTCCAGCTGGTCGACTCGTTCGTCACCAACGGTGACTACCCGAGCCGATCGGAGCTGATGCGGGCGGCGCTGCACGCGTTCCTGCGGGTCCGAGCGATGTCGGCCGCGCCCACGCCCCCGGTCGACGCCGACGGCCTCGTCGAGGTCGCCGTGCGACTCCGACCGGAGGAGTACGCCGAGATCGTCGCCTACGCCCAGACCGTCGCGAACGGAAGTTCCGTGCGCGACGTCCTGGCCACGCTGTTGCGGCGCGGGGAGTATGAGCTCAAGGTCCACGAGCTCGCCCTTCGAGCCCGCGAGGCGGTGCGGGAGGCGGCCGCGAACCGGACCCAGGTTGGTGCCCTGGCCGATTCCGGCAAGGATCTCGAGAAGCGGGGGGTCGTCGGTCGATAGCGGAGGGCGGAGCGAGCGAACCGGTCCAGGGGGGGTTGTGGCGGCATACGGTGGAGAGCGAGCGAGCGGCGAACGAGAGACCCGGCCGGTGGATGCCGGCGCGTTCGAGGACGGCTGGGAGGACCGGCTGCGCCTCGGCCAAGAGCTCCGGATCGTGCTCGTCGCCGTCGGCGGTGGCGCGATCCGCATTGTCCGCGAGGTCGCCCAGCGCCATCTCCGACATGTCGAGACGGTCGCGATCAACTGCGACCCGAAGGTCCAGGCCTACGACGAGTTCGACCGGCGCGTCTACCTGGGACCGGACTCCGGTGCCGAGGTCGACACCGGCGGGTCGCCGCTGACCGGCGGCGTCCTGGCTCGAGCCGCGGTCCCGGCCCTGGAACGGATCTTCGAGGGCGCGACGTTCGTGATTGTCGTGGGGAGTCTCGGGGGCGGCGCGGGCAGCGGAGCGCTGCCGTGCATCTTGGAAGTGGCCAGCCGCAACGCCGAGGTGGTCAGTGCGTTTGTCGTCAAGCCGTTCCGTTGCGAAGGGGATCGCCGGGCGCTGGCCGATCGGACGATCGGGCGGCTGCCGTTCGTCGACGCGTTTGTCGAGAAGCGCGAGCGGGGGTACGCGACGTTGCAGACGCTCGACAACGAGAGCCTCGTCAAGGGGCAGGCCCGGCTGCCGTTCGCCCGCATCTCCGAGCACTGGGCGAACGTCATCGAAGACCACATCGAACGCTCCTTCCTCGTTCCCGCCGAGGCGCTCCTGGAGACGGCGCGGCTCGACCGGGCGTCGCGGGCGACCCCGATGAACGAAGTGACGCTCCCCGAGGTCCCGATCGGGACCCCACCCCCCGCTCCCGTTCCCCCGGATGCCTTCCCTCCGATCCTCCCCGCCGCACCCGGCGCCGAGGTCGAGCTCACGTTCGAGGTCGTCGACGGAGCCCGGCCCCCTCCGATCCTCTGAACGGAGCGAGGGGCGAGCGCCGCCCCCGGACACCGCCTCGGTCCCGCAATCAACCTTAAGTGAGGGTCGCCGTGGACCGGCCCGATGGACGGCCGGATGGCGACGGTGCTGCTGACGCTGGTCCTCCCGACGATCCTGTTGGGCGTGACCGTCGTCGAGTTCGCCTCGAACCCGGTCGCCGTCCTGGTGCTGATCGCGACGATGATCGCGGGCGGGTTTTACCTGCTGACGTACCAGGAGAGCTTCGCGTAACCGCGGGGACGTCCCGGGTTCACCGGTACATCTCGTCAGCGGGCTTCGACGGCGCGTCCGGCGTCGCGGGACGCGGCTGCGACCGCATCGCCGCCCGCAACGCCTTCTCGATCTCCTCGGCCTGGGTCCGCAACGGTCCGGTATCGATCTGCAATTCGGGGAGCAACCGATCGAGCGCCTCGATCAGGGCCGCCCCGGCGCGATGGTCCGGCAGGCCCTCCGCGACGCGCGCGCTCACGAGCAGCACGGCGACCGGCACCGTCCGGCCGATGCCTTGGACGAGCAGCGAGCCGGAGACCCCTCCGATCACCCCGTCCTCGAGCGGCCGGGCCCGCGTGGCAGCGAACGACCGTTCGACCGCGGCGTCGCGCCGGGAATAGGCGACCCAGACCTGCTCCGGCGACTCCGGAGCGGCGGGGGCCTTGGCGGCCGGGTCGCCCTCGCTGTCGTCGTCGCCTTCGGGATGGGGGACCACGCCTTCGAGCCCGAGGACCATCCGGGCCCCGCGGCGCTCGGCGTTGTCGAGGATCGTCTGGGCCAACGAGTTCGCTTGCGCGGGCGACGGGGGAAACTCCGACAGGACGAGACCGAGGTCCGGACGTCCGTACACCCGGACCGTCGGGTTCACCACGCCACCCTGCACGACCGCGATCGGCGCCAGGTCGGGCGACTCAAACCGGCCGATCCGGGGGAGCTTCAACGCCCGGACGATGTAGTGCGCGGCGACCGTGGTCGCGAGTCCGGCGCTCGGGAACGCGGAGACGACCACGCCGCCCGACGTGAACCCCGGCCCTTCCCCGCGCTCTTCGCGCCACGCGTACTCCATGGTCGTTCGGGGGTCGGAGAACGCCGGGGGCAGATAGCGCGTCCGCCGGCGATGCGCGCGTCGTTCGCTCCTCGCTAAGCCCAAGTACTTCGCTCCGCTCGGACGCCGACGTGGGGCTGCCGCTGCGCGACATCGTCTCCGCGCAGGAGCTTCCATGGGACGCGCTCGCCGGCCGGACGCTCGCGGTCGACGGCTACAACGCGGTCTACCAGTTCCTCGCGACGATGCGGCAGCGGGACGGGCAGCTGTTCTGCGATGCCGAGGGGCGCGTCACCAGCCATCTGATGGGGGTCTTCTACCGGACCACGTCCCTCCTCCGGGAAGGCGTCCTGCCGGTCTGGGTCTTCGACGGAGCCCCGCCGGAGCGCAAGGCCGGGACGATCCGCGGCCGGATCCAAGCAAAGGAGCGAGCCGAGGAGGAGTGGCAGGCGGCACTGGCGGCCGGGGACTTGGAGACCGCACGACGAAAAGCGGCCCAGACCTCCCGGCTGACGCGGCCGATGGTCGAGGAGCTCCGGGAGTTGCTGACCGCCCTGGGGGTACCCTCCATCCAGGCGCCGAGCGAAGGCGAAGCGCAGGCGGCGCGGATGGCCGCCGCCGGCACGGTTTGGGCCTCGGCCTCGGAGGATTACGATTCGCTCCTGTTCGGCGCGCCGCGACTGGTACGCGGGCTCGCGGCCCGCGGCCGTGGCGGCACGAGCCCGGGGGCGCAGCTGCTCGTCCGCGCCGAGGTCCTCCAATCGCTCGGCATCTCGGAGGACGAGCTGATCCTGCTCGGGATCGTGATCGGGACCGACTACAACGATGGCGTCCGTGGATACGGGCCGAAGAAGGCGTTGAAGCTGGTCCAGGAGCACCTGGGAACGGCGGCCACCGCGGCGCGGGTCGGGCTCGACCCGTCGGAGGTGGAGGAGGTCGCGGAAATCTTCCGCCACCCGAGCGCGACCGAGGTCGTCGTGCCCCCGTTCGGGCCGGTCGACGAGGCGTCGGTCCATCGGATCCTCGTGGAGGTCCACGGATTTGCCGAGGACCGGGTCCGCTCGGCGGTCGCCCGAGCGCGCCAGCGCCCGCGCCCGGCCGCGACCCCCGTGGAGACCAAGGGGCACCAGACCCTGCTGGAGACGTTCGGAGGTCCCCCGTCGTGAAGCAGTTCGAGTGCGTCCCGAACTTCTCCGAGGGCCGCGACGCGGACCGGATCGAGCGGATCGTGGCCCCCGCGCGCGCGGTGGCGGGCGTCACCGTCCTCGACGTCGAGCGGAACGCGGACCACAACCGGTGCGTCGTCAGCCTGGTCGGGGAGGGCGACGCGCTGCTGGACGCCGTCTACCGCATGATCGAGGTCGCGTCGCGCGAGGTCGACCTCACGCACCACGCGGGAGAGCATCCTCGCATGGGCGCGACCGACGTCGTCCCGTTCGTTCCGCTCGGCGAGGCGACGATGGCCGACGCCGTACGGTTGGCCGAGCGGCTCGGCGAGCGGGTCGGCGGCCATCTCGCCATCCCGGTCTTCCTCTACGCGGCGGCCGCCCGTCGGCCGGAGCGATCGGACCTCGCGAAGGTGCGCGAAGGGCAGTTCGAGAGGTTGCGGACCGCCATCGGGACGGACCCGGCACGTGCGCCCGACTTCGGGCCGACGAAGATCCATCCAACGGCCGGCGCGGTGGCGATCGGCGCGCGACCGGTCCTGATCGCGTACAACGTCTACCTGACCACGCCCGAGGTCGCGGTCGCCAAGAAGGTCGCGAAGGCGGTACGCGCTCGGGACGGAGGGCTGCCGGAGGTGAAGGCGCTCGGCTTCGAGATCCGGGAGCGGAATCGCGCCCAAGTTTCGATGAACCTCACCGATTATCGCGTCACCCCGATGCATCGGGCGTTCGAAGCGGTCCGCCGGGAGGCGGCGCGGTACGGCGCCGGCGTCGAGGAGTCGGAAATCGTCGGGCTCGTTCCCGAGGACGCGCTGTTCGATGCCGCCGACTACTACCTCCAGCTCCATGCGTTCGACCGGGCCGCCATCCTCGAGCGCAAGGTGCGGTCGGTCGACGAGGGCGCGCCAGGTCACGAGTCGATCGCGTCGTTCACGTCGCGCTTGGCGGCGCGCACCCCGACGCCGGGGGGCGGGAGCGCCGCGGCCCTCGCGGGCGCCGTGGCGTCCGCGCTGGGCGAGATGGTCCTGGCGTACTCGATCGATCCCGCGGCCCCGGCCGAGCCGCTCGTCGCGGCTCGCTCGGCGCTCGCCGAAGGTCGCCGCCGGTTTCTCGGGCTCGTCGACGAGGACGCACGGTCGTACGAGGCGGTACGGACGGCCCGTCGCGCCCGCAAGGAGCGGCCGGACGATCCGGCCGTCGGCCCTGCGGTCCTCGCCGCGCTGCGGTCGGCCGCCGCGGTCCCGCTCGAGACCGCCCGACGCGCGGCGAACCTCGCGGAGTCGCTCGCCGCCGTGCGTTCCGCCACGAAGGCCGCCCTCGCCAGCGACCTGGTCACCGCCGTCGCGCTGTTCCGCGCGGCCGTCGAGGGCGCCCTCGCCAACGTCGAGATCAACCTCGCGGATCTGAAGACCGCGGGCGACTCGACCGCCGAGCTCGAATCCGAGGTCGCCCGCCTCCGCTCGGGTCGGTGAGCCGACCGTGGCGGCCCCCGACGCGGGAACCTCCCGGCGGCCCTGGGTGCACGTCAACTGCGCGGTCTCGCTCGATGGCCGCCTGGCGTTCGCCGGAGGCCGGCCGGCGCGACTCTCCTCGCCCGAAGACCTCCGTCGCGTCCAGCGACTTCGGGCCGAGTCGGACGGGGTCGTGGTCGGGGTCGGGACGGTGGTGAAGGACGACCCCTCCCTCCGGGTCCACTGGGACCTCCTGGGGATCCCGCCGGGGCGGGAGCCGGTGCGGGTCGTGCTGGACGGCCACGGTCGGACCCCGCCGATGGCGCGCGTGCTCGACGGGAGCGCGCCGACCTACGTGGTCACGACCTCGCAGGCGGACCGTTCGTTCCCCCCGCCGACCCGCACGATCGTCGCCGGGACCGATCGGGTCGACCTCGCCACCGCCTTCTCCGCGCTCGCCGAGGTCGGCGTACGTCGCCTGCTCGTCGAGGGGGGCGCCGAGGTACTGTCGAGCGTCCTGCGCGAGGGGCGGTTCGACCGGCTGACGGTCTACTACGCGCCCGTGCTCATCGGGGGCCGGACCGCGCCCCCGATGGTCGGCGGGGCCGAGACCGCGGGTCCGGAGGCGCTCCGTCCGCTCCGCCTCGAGTCGCTCGAGCGACTGGGGGACGGGTTCGTCGCGACGTACCTGCCGCCCGACCCCGCGTCTCGCGCGGCCTCCGGATCGATGCCACCGTGAACGTAGGTTGATATCCCGGGAGAACGTCGAAATTCCGGGACCGCCATGAGCGCACCGACCGCGTCACGCCCGCTGGGCGTCGCGATCATCTCGATCCTGATCGGCCTCTACGGGATTCTGCTGATCGTCGCGGGGGTCGTGGTCATCGCGCTCGGTTCGACGTCCCTGACCGCCGGCCTCGGACTCGGGATCTCGGGCGAGTCGGCGCTGATCCTCGGGATCATCGTACTCGTCTTCGGGCTGGTCGTCCTCGGCGTCGCCGTCGGCCTCTGGGACCTGCGGATGTGGGCCCTCGCGCTCGCGATCATCGTGCTCCTGATCCAGATCGCGCTGCACGCGCTCGACCGCACCTACCTCTCGATCGGATTCTTCATCGACGTGATCCTGCTGATCTACCTCATCGCGGTCTCCCGGCACTTCAGCTAGTCCGCCGCGACCCCGCCGGCCGCGCACCCGTTATCAACCCGGGACGCTCCCTCGCGCCCGGAGGCCCCCGTGCGGCTCGTCCACTTCACCCTGCAGGAGCAGTTCCACTTCGGGATGGTCACCGACGCGAACGAGTTCCTCGACCTCGACACCGCCGTCCGCGACTACTACGGCGTCAATCCCGTGAAGGGGGCCGACCCGAGCCGGTTCCGGGACATGCAGGCGTTCTTCCGAGGCGGCGCCGACTCGGTCGCGCTCACGAAGAAGATCGTCGAGTACGTCGACCGTCGGCGGGCGATGGGCTGGACCCCCCGGGCGGCGACCGGAGCCCGCTTCCTGTTCAAGGCCGAGGAGGGCGTGAAGCTCCTCGCGCCCGTCGTGCACGGGAACAAGATCTACTGCCTCGCCCAGAACTCCCGCAGTCACCTGCAGGAGCAGGGAAAGCCCGTGCCGACCCAGCCGTACGTCTTCTGCCGGTTCGCGAACAGCCTGGTCGGGCCGAGCGAAGCGCTCGTGCTCAACCCGGTCGCGAAGTTCCCCGACGTGGAGCTCGAGCTGGCCGCCGTCATTGGGCAGCGGGGGAAGCACATCCCCGCGGCGAAGGCGATGGAGCACATCGCGGGCTTCACGATCTCGCTCGACATGGGCTACCGCGACCTCCAGTACCCGGCGCCGGGGGCCCCGGTCGACTGGGTCATGGGCAAGGGGTTCGACGCGACGATGGCCGTGGGCCCGTGGGTCGTCCCGAAGGAGGAGGTCGGCGACCCGTATCCGCTCGCGATGGAGTTGAAGGTCGGGGGGACGACCCGGCAGAAGGGGACGACGGCCGATTACGTCTTCCGGATCCCGGAGATCCTCGCCCATCTCTCGCAGGGGATCACGTTCGAGCCCGGCGACGTCCTCTCGCTCGGCAGCCTCGGGGGGGTGCCGGGGTTCGAGTTCGGGAACGAATCGCGGAAGCTGAAACCGGGCGACGCCATCGAGGCGACGATCGAGAAGATCGGGCGGCTCACGATCCCGGTGAAAGCCGAAGCTCCGCCTCCCCCCGCAGCACCAGGAACAGCGCCTGCGGCGTAGGGAGTTCGGCGTCGGCGCCGGGCGTCCCGGTCAGTCCTCCCGGGAACGGGTAATCGACGGCCTCCCGGAACCGGACCGGCGTCCGCTCGGTTTCCGAGGTCGCGGGGACCGCGTCCCGGAACGGGTCGAAGTCGTCGATCGCCTCGCGCGCGAGCGGGGTGACCCGGAACCCGGTGCCGCCGTGGAGGGACCCCGGCAGCCGGATCAGCCGATGGATGTCCGTCGTCACCGGCGCGTCCGTCTCCCCTTGGATCGCGACGGCGGTCTCCTGCACGAGGCCCTCCAGGACCTCCTCCGTCAGCGCGTCGCGGAGCACACCGACGACGCGACGCTCCGCCAGGAGCGCGGCGCGTTGCCCCCGCGCGAGCTCCCGGGCGAG
>JASHWW010000119.1 GCA_030043855.1 Thermoplasmata archaeon | reverse complement strand
CAGGTGCGCAGATAGGCGACCTCCTGGAGGCGGAGGTCGCGGGCGAACCACGCGTCCAGCGCGTCCTCCCGGACGGCCGCGACCGTCGCCTCCAAACGATCGATCCCGACCGATGCGAGGCTCTGCTCGCGAACGACGAGCCGAAGCCTCCGACCCCCCGTCGGGGCCTCGGCGTCGGTCGCGGAACCCGTCGTGGCGAGCCACGGGGCCGTCGACCCGACCGCGTCGCCGGCCATGACGGTTCGTTGGACGGTCGACACGGTTTATGTCGGTGGGTATGAACCTTCCGGGAGGGTCGGTGCGCGCCCGCCCTCCCCGCCGAGCGACGCGGGGATGGGTCGCGATGGGGGTCGAAGTCGGGTCGGACTCGGGCCCAATTCGGGTCGGAAATCGGCCTCGCCGTAAATCCCCCGCTCCCGGTCCACCGCCGCCATGCAGCGACCGAAGGTCGTGTGGCTGATCCCGGCGGCAGCGCTCCTGCTGCTGCTGGTACCGGCCGCCGCAGGAGCCACACCGACGAACGCGCCCGCCGTCGCGGCCGCCCACGCGGGGGGCGGCGCCGTGTTCACGATGACGAACGCGGTCGCGGGGAACGCCGTCCTCGCCTTCCGGTACGGTCCGACCGGGGCGCTCGTCCCCGCCGGCAGCTTCCCGACCCACGGGACCGGCACCGGGGCGAGCCTGGCCGACCAAGGGGCGCTCGCGCTCGCGTCCGGCGACCGGTACTTGCTGGTCGTCAACGCCGGGGACAACACGGTCACCGTCTTCGCGGTCCATCCCGTGCCCCCGGGGCCCCTCCTCTCGTTCGTGGACCGGGTGAGCTCCCACGGTTCGACGCCGGTGAGCCTCGCCGTCCACGGGCCGTTCGTCTACGTGCTGAACGCGGGGAACGCCACCCGGGCCGGGGACATCGCCGGGTTCCTGCTCGCGGACCAGGGTCTGCTCCTGCCGCTCCCGGGGTCCCGGCAGCCGCTCAGCGCCGCGACCCCGACCGGACCGGCGGAGGTCGCGTTCGACCCGGCCGGGACGGCCCTCGTCGTCACCGAGGAGTCGACCGGCGAGATCGACGTCTACCCGGTCTCCGCGCGCGGGATCGCCCAGCCGCCCGTCACGACCGCCTCGAACGGGTCGGTGCCGTACGGGTTCGCGTTCACGCCCCGCGGGACGCTGGTCGTCAGCGACGCCGGATCCGGTGCCCTCTCGTCCTACGCGGTGGCATCGAACGGGACGCTGACGGTCGTGAGCGGCACGGTGCCGGACGGACAGCTGGCCCCCTGCTGGGTCGCGATCGCGGGCGGCCACTGGGCCTTTACCTCGAACGCGCACAGCGGGACGATCGGGACGTACGCGGTCGCGCGGAACGGCGCCCTGACCCTCGTCAACGCCACGTCGGCCACGACGGGTCCCGCGGACACCGACCTGGCGATCGGCGGCCCGTCCGGCCAGTACCTGTTCGTGCTCGACGTCGGAGCCCCGCAGGTCCAGGAGTTCCGGATCGGGGCCGGAGGGACGTTGACCCCGCTCTACGCGGTCTATTCGCTCCCGCCCGCCACGGAGGGACTTGCGGCGTACTGACGACGGTCGTGGGGGGCCCCCTCATAAACCGCAACCCGTTCGGCCGGGGCTCCCCATGAGCCCCGGCTTCCGTTCCCTGATGTGGTATCTCCTGTTCGGGACCCGCGGGGGCCCGAACCGGCGACGCCTCCTGGAGGCGCTCGACCGTTCGCCCGCCAACGCCCACCAGCTCGCCGCCCTCCTCCGGCTCGATTATCGGACGGTCCGGCATCACCTGCGGCTCCTCGAGCGGAACGGCGCGGTGATCCGACCGGTCGGCAGCGCCTACGCGGCGCCGTACGAGATCGCCGACGCGGCTTCGGCCTATCTGGCGACCGTGCCGCCGCCGGGGTCCGTCAACCCGCCCACGGCCCGGAGCCGCCCCCGCCCGACGTCCGCCCCCGAGGCGACCCGATGAGCGGCGTCGTGATGGAGGCGAGCGTCGCGCTCGGCTTGATCAGCATCGCCCTGGCTGGGATCCTGTTCGCGCTCTATCGCCGGGTCTACGTCGATACGCGCAGCGGGTTCGGGCTCGCGTTGTTGATCTTCGCGGGAGCGTTCGTGGTCCAGAGCGCGCTCACGGTCTATTCGTATCTCGCCGCGATGCCGATCATCCCGGACTCGTTCGCCCCGTTCCTCTTCGCGATCGGCCTGTGCGAGGCGACCGGACTCGGCGCCGTGGTCTGGACCGCGTCGCACTGAGGTGCGGCTCGGATCGCGACCCGTCCTACGGGACGTCGACCGGCGCCGTCGCCCAGACCGCCTGGAACCCCGGGGTCCCGCGCACCGAGACCCCCGGGACCCCCTCGAGGAACGCGGATTCGCCGGCCGCGATCGGCTGCTCGTCGACCGCGCCGGCGCCCGCCGAGACATAGAGCAGCGCGCGCGAGCCGGCGCCCACGCGCCGGAACGTAGTGCTGGCGACCGGGAACGTCAGGGCTTCGCAGGTGAGGCCGGCGCCGGAGCGCATCGGTCCGCGAGGCCCCACCAGCTTCCGGACCCGGACGTTGTCGATCTCGAGCGACGAGGTCTCGGGGCCGACGCTCTGGAGAT
>JASHWW010000118.1 GCA_030043855.1 Thermoplasmata archaeon | reverse complement strand
CCTTCCACGACATCACGAGCGGGAACAACATCGTCGCGGGCAGCTCGGTCGGGTTCAGTGCGGGGCCCGGGTGGGACGACGCCACCGGCTGGGGCACCCCCAACGTGGCGAACCTGGTCCCCTTGCTCGCCCTGGGGCTCTGAGGGAACCGAACGGCGGTCGCATCGTAGGTCGTCGGACGGATCGCGGAGGGAGTTCGGGCGCTATGGCGGACGTGGCCCTTAAGGGGGAAGCCCCGCCCGCTCCTCCGACGATCTCGTGGTCGACGACGTTCGACCCGCTCTCCCAACGGTGGGTGGTCGTACTGCACACGCCCACGGGACGGAGCATCCGCTCGGTGTAGGACCGTCCGGCCCAGAGAGTGGTGGCGCCGCACTACTTCTTCAGCGCGTTCCGGAGCGCGGCCACCAGGGGGTGGACCTCCGCGTACCCGTCGTACCGGATGCCGTCGACGAAGAACGTGGGCGTCCCGTTGACCCCGCTCCGGACCCCGCTCGAGAAATCCTCCTCGATCCTCCGAGCGTATGCCGAGCGCTCGACCTCCTGGGTCAGTTTTCCGACGTCCAATCCGAGCTTGGCCTCGAACGCGGCGAAGTACCGGGGATCCTCGAAGGACCGCTGGTTCTCGTAGAGATAGTCGTGCATCTCCCAGAATTTCCCCTGCGCGGCCGCGGCTTCGGCGGTCTCGGCGGCCCACTCCGCCTGCGGGTGAGCGTTCGTGATCGGGAAATTCCGGAAGACGAAGCGCAGATCGTCCCCCAGTTCGCGCTGGACACGCTTCACGATCGGGTAGGCGGCCTCGCAGTAGGGGCACTGGTAGTCCCCGTACTCGACGAGGACGACGCGCGCATGCGCCGATCCTTGGGTGTGGTCCCGCGCGCCGACGGGCACGGTGAGATGCGGGGGTACGTAGGGGGTCGACATCGCAGCTCACTCCAGTTTCTCGAGCGCGGACAGGATCCCGTCCGCGCCCGGATTCACGCCGTCGGGCGACAGGAAGCTCCAGCGGATGACGCCCTTTTTGTCGATCACGAAGAGCGCCCGCGCGGCCTCGCCCGTGGTCGCCTCGAAGGCCCCGTACAACCGCGAGACCTCGCCCTTCGGCTCGAAGTCCGCCAGGAGAGGGAAGTTCAACTTCCGCTCCTTGGAGAACGCCAGGTGCGACCATATCCCGTCGACCGAGACGCCGAGGATCTCTGCATCGAACTTCTTGAACTCGGGCATGACCTGAGCGTACAGTCCCATCTGATCGGAGCAGACGGGACTCCAATCGGCCGGATAGAACGCCAGGACCACCGGACGCCCCCGGAAGTCCTCCAACGATACACTCTGATCCGGCGTCGTCTTCAACGTGAAGTTCGGGGCTTTCGCCCCCGCCCGCAGGATCGAGGGTTTGCCATCCGTCGCTTTCGGCATCGGTGTCCGAGGACGCGCAGCGGGGATAAGAAATCCATCCGCCTCGTGCTTCCGTTCTGCCGCCCCCGACGGGCCCACGTCCTGCCGCGAGGTCCCCGTTCGGGCGGCTCACCGGAGTTCTTGCCAACCCCGACCGAGGAGCACGATCCCGGCCACCCAGAACCCCAACGCGATCGCCCCCACGTAGTACAGCTTCACGGTGATCAGAATGAGGGTCGGCTCGAGGAGCAGAAGGACCAAGCTCCCCGCGAACAGCCCGTCGGCCCGCCGTTGGTAGATGGGGGCCCGGGACGGGGTCGTGCGGTACGCCTCCATGACGAACCAAAAGTTCAGGGACGAGAGCGAGACCAGTGAGAGGCTGACCACGATCACCAGGAGGGTGCCCTGGAAGAGGAGGTCGTTGATCTGGCCGGCGTTGGCGCGGTCGTAGAGAAAGATGAGCACGAACGTGAGGACCGCGATGCAGGTCGCCCCCAGGCCCGCCGTGAGGGACCGATTCTCGTTCGCATCGTTGTAGAGGGCCAGGTGCGAGGGATGGACCCGTCCGTCGGTGCTCGACGTGAAGTCGTCCGGCGAAGTGGCCCCGAGCATCGATTCCCGATTCGACCGGGCCTAATCAAGGTCCGCGAACCCGGTCGCAGAGGAGAGAACGGGCTTCCGACCCGGCGCGGCACGAAGCACGCAATTCACGAGGTCGGTCGGGAGTCCGGAACTCCCGCGACACACCGGGCTAGGATCCGGGCTGAGACGGCGTGGGGGGAGAGGCGGGGGTGGCTGCCTCCCCCGAGGGCTTGCCCTTTCGAGTGCGTGCGACGACAACCACCACGATCACGACGATCGCCAAGACCGCGCCCAGGAGATAGTACCCGTCGTTGCCCGGGAGGCCCAGGAATCCCTTGGACCCCGAAGCCGTTTGCGCCGTGAAGGTCGCCCGAACCCCTCCGGCACCACTGACCGTTGCCGTCGAACCCTCTACCGAGACCGACCCGGTGCCGGTGAGGTTCTGCAGACTGTACCCGGAACAGGCCTGCGCGGAAACACTGTAGGTGCCGGCCGGCAATTCGACCGATCCCCCGTTTGTGTACGTGCTCTCGTTGAAGGAGATGGAACCGCAGGAGGCCGGGTCCGTCGAGAACGTGACCTCGTACTGGGGCGGCGCCGGCGTACCGAGCACGGTGACGTTGTTGGACGCCCCGTTGGCTACGTAGACGTCGCCGTTCGTCGTGTCGACGGTCGCGTAGGACGGGTCGCTACCGGCGGAGAGCGTGCCGACTACGGTGTTGGTCGTCGCTGAGATGATGCTGACGTTGTTCGACCCTTCGTTCGGTACGAAGAGGTCCCCCGTCGCGTTGTCGAGTACGGCCTCCGACGGCTCGGCACCGACAGCGATCGTGGCGACCACCGTGTTCGTCGCTCCCGAAATCGCGGCCACGGCGTTGGTGGTCGCACTCGCGACATAGACGTCTCCGTTCGCCGGGTCGGCCGTCAAACCTTGCGGATAGGTGACGGGGACCGAAGCGATGAGCGTGTCGTTGGAACCCGCGATCACATTGACGGCGTTGCCCAGAGCGTTCGCCACGTAGATGTCCCCGTTCGTCGGGTCGTACGCATCGTAGGTGGGCTGGTTCCCGCCGATGCTGATCGTGGCGTTCACCGTGTTTGTGCTGCCCGAGATCGCGCTGACCGTCTCGGAGCAATGGTTGACGACGTAGATCTCGCCGTTCGCCGGATCCACGATCGAGGACGATGGCTGGCAACCCGTTGAGATGTTCGTGATCACGGTGTTGTTGGACCCGGCGATCACGCTCACCGTGCCCGAGTTGACGTTCTCGACGTAGACGTCCCCGTTCGCGGCGTCGTACGTGGTGGCTTGGGGCCGACCACCGACCGAGAGATTCGTGACGATGGTGTTCGTCGCACCCGAGATCGCCTCGACCGTTCCGCCCGCGAAATGGGAGATGTAGATGTCCCCGTTCGCGGAGTCGACCGAATCGGCTTGGGTGGACCCGCCGTTCCCGGGGTTTGCGCCGACCGCGACGGTGGCGATCACGGTGTTCGAAGAGCCGGAGATGACGCTGACGTTGGAAGAGCCGTAATTGAGGACATAGAGGTCTCCGTTCGCGGAATCGAAATCGATGCCGCCGGGCTCGACCCCGACGGGAATCTGGGCGATCACGCTGGGAGTGGACTCCGGGGCGAAGGAAGTCAGAGCTCGAGGGGAGAGTGGAGTCCCCACCGCTCTGCCGGATCCGGCGGATGGAACGGCGGCAACGACGGAGGCGAGTCCCCACGCGGCGATCGCCGAGCACACGGTCAGGAACACGGCGACTTGGGCGAGCACAGCGACCCGGTCGGACTGCACGAACGCGCCGGACCGCGGAACGAAAAACCGAGATAAGAAGCTGCCGACAGGCCGACACCCCCGGCCCGCGAGATACGGAGAACCGCGGGACCCGCCATGACCGCGAGCCGAGAGCCTCGGGACCACCCGGAGAATTGGGAACGGCCTCGATGCGCCGGGGCGACGCGCTCGTGGGAGCGCTCGGATCGAAATCACCGGTGGCCGATGCGGCGGCCACCGGGCCGAGACGCACAACGACGTCGTTCGGGTCCGGGGGACGACGGACCGGGCGCCGTCCCCGCACCGGACCGGTGCAGATATGAGGGGGGCGTCGCTCTTCGCGACGTGTCGCAGACTTTTGCGCCGAGAGAACGATGAGCGATCCGGACTGGACAGCGCTCGGCCGAAGTTGGTGGTCCCACGTCCAAGTCCTCGCCGACGACTCGATGGAGGGCCGTGGCACCGGAACGGCGGGATTCCAACGGGCCGCCGAATACGTCGCGCGTCAGTTCCAAGCCGCCGGGCTCGAACCCGCCGGAGGGTCGGGGTACCTCCAATCCGTCGAGTTCCAGGTCTCCCAGCTGGACGAAGCCGCGAGCTCGCTCGCCCTGGTCGGGCCGGCCGGGGTCGAGCCCCTGCGGCTCCGCGAGGACGCCCAGATCGCCGTCACCTCGGAGACGGTGCCCGATCTCGACGCCGAGGTGGTCTTCGTCGGCTACTGTCTCGAGGTCCCCGAATACGGGTACAGCGATCTGGCCGGCCTGGACCTGAAGGGCAAGCTGGCGGTGATGTTCATCGGGGGTCCCTCCGACATCCCGGGACCGATCAAGGCCCACTACCAGTCCTTCTCGGAGCGATACCGCAACCTGCGCAAGGCCGGGGCGGTCGGCAGCGTCGTGATGTCCGACCCGAAGGTGCCGGACCTCCCATGGCCGCGGGTGGCGACGGGGCTGCTGATGCCCCGCATGGAGCTCGCCGAATACGGTCCCGAGGAGCCGCGTCCCATGCCCCTCGCGATCTCCTTCAACCCGGCCCGGCTCGACCTCCTGTTGGCCGGTAGTGGACACACCGCCGCGGAGATCCTGGGACGCCTGGGCGGTCCGGGACATCTTCCCCGGTTCCCGCTCGCGCGCCGGATCCGGGCCCACGCCGCCGTTCGCCGCTCCACCGCGCATTGCTCGAACGTAGTCGGAGTCCTGCCGGGCCACGATCCGGCGCTCCGCCAGGAGTACGTCGTCGGAAGCGCCCACCTGGACCACCTGGGCGTCGGGGAGCCGATCAACGGGGACCGGATCTACAGCGGAGCGATGGACAACGCGTCGGGCGTCGCGACCTTGATCGAGATCGCCCGGCGCATGCACGAATCGGGCGAGCGGCCGAAGCGATCGCTCGTGTTCCTCGCGGTCACGGGCGAGGAGAAGGGGCTCCTCGGCTCCGCGTACTTCGCGAAGCACCCGAGCGTGACCGGCCGGGTCGTGGCCGACCTGAACATGGACATGTTCATGCCCCTGCATCCGATGAAATATCTCGAGGTCCAGGGATTGGACGAGTCGACGCTCGGCGCCGACGCCCGCGCGCTCGGCGCTCAAGCCGGGCTGGGGGTTCACGCGGATCCGGTTCCGGATCGGGTGCTCTTCATCCGGAGCGATCAGTACAACTTCGTGAAGGCGGGCGTTCCCTCGTTGATGCTCTCGGTCGGCTACCAACCGGGGTCCCCCGAGGAGGAGAACGTGAACCACTTCCTCCACAATCGGTACCACTCGCCGGCCGACGACCTCGACCAGCCGGTCGACTTGGTGGCCGCGGCGCAGTTCACGGATCTCCTCGGTCGCATCCTGACCCGGGTCGCCAACGCCCCCACGCGACCCGCGTGGAACGCGGACAGCTTTTTCCGGAAGTTCGCGAAGTAGTCCGTCAGCTCGGGGCGGGCTCACGCCGAGCCGCCCGTCTCACGCGAGGACGTTCGGGTTCGGGAACCGCTGCACGCCCTGGCTCGCGAGGTAGGCGCCCCGGGCGGTGAGGAAGTACGCTTGCATGCGCCGGGACTCTCCCCGGACGTGATGGCGCGCGTGCCCGACCACGTCGACCGCGGCCAGCCGGGCCAGGACCTTGGAGACGGCGCCCTGGGTGACGCCCAGGCTCCGCGCCATCCCTCGCTGGGTCGATTCGGGTCGTGCGGTGTCGTCGGGGAGGAGCGGTCCCAGCCGATGGAGATGGATCACCACGCGGAGGGCGAGACGGACCTGCTGTGTCTGGGGGTCGAGCGTCGACGCCGAGACTGCGCCGACCGCGAGGGACGTCGCGCCGGGGGACCGTTCCGGGCGGTAGGCCGCGATGGTGGCGGCCCACGGGGGTCGGAGCGGAGTCGGGTCGTCGCCCGAATTCATGGCGGCCGACGCGGAGAGTCTCCTTCCGAGATGAGTCGGCTCATCCCCGCGACCAGCTCTTCTCCCTCGCGGCGCAACCGACGACGGCGAACGGCGACCACGGCCAGGGCGGACACGGCGAGCCCCGCGGACACCGCAGCGGCCACCGCAACGAGCGGGGAGGTTCGGGCGGCCGTTCCCGATCCGAGCGGTGTCGGGGAGGTCACCGTGGGCACGGTGGGGGAGAGGAAGCAATCCGGCGGGGTGCCGGGCGGAGTCGTGCCGTTCGTCTCGGTCCACGTGCTGTACCCGGCAAACGTGATTCCCCATCCGGTGCGGTCCGATGCGCCCCCGGCGACCGCGAGGTGCGCCGGGATCGCCGCTTGGTCCGGTGGAAGATAGTTCGCCTCCGCCAGGTCGAGCGCGGCGTAGGACAGGATGGTCGACGTGTTGGTGTCCACGACCCGCGCCTCCATCTCGTTGCCGGCCACCCGGTACCCGACCGTGACGTTGAACACGTCGTGGGGGCCCGGCACGCCACTGCTCTCGTTTCCGATCGGTCCGACCACTCCGACGATCGATCCCGAGCTCACGACGCCGCTGGGGGGTGGGTTGACGGAGAAGACGTTGAACTCCCCGCTCGAGCCCTGCCCGCAATACCCGGCCTGGTACGCGGGCTCCCACTGGACCACGAAGTAGGGGGTGGTCGAGTACGGGAAGATCACGTCGCCCGAGCACTGGTCGAGTCCCGCGTAGGCCGAGACGTTGGCGACGTACACGTCCTGGTTCCAACTGAGCGTCGAGACGGGCGTGAGCATGAAGTAGAACGCGACGCCGTCCCCGTTGAACTCGTTGGACGTGACGGCATCCGCGCTGAGCTCCCACTGCGCGGAGCTCCCGCCGTCGAACATCACGAGGCCGGTGTCGTGGCCGTACGTGTAGTTGAGTTGGGGCGCGAGCTCGAGAACGGAGCGGTTGGCGAACCCGAGCTGGCTCGCGGCGTTCGCGGTGAGAAGGACGGGGAAGGAGAGGTTGGTGAGGTTGTAGAAGCCGTTGTAGCTCAGTCCCGGGGCCAGGTAGTTCTGCCCCCCGTTCAGGTTCACGACGGTCGTGTAGTTCGCGGTGAAGACCGGCGTCGGCCCCGGGGGCGGCAAGGTCGTGTTCACGGGCAGGGGCGAGCTCGCGTCGCCGACGTACGTCAGGCCCCAACCGGTCCGCTCGCTCGAGCTCTCGGCCACCGCCAGGTGCGTCGAGGCCGGGGCCGACAGCGGAGCGTCCCCGAGCGTCGTGAGATTGAGCGCGACGCTCGCCATGACCGTCGACACGGACGCGTCGGCGACGACCTCCCGAAGTTCGTCGCTGGTCGCGTTGAAGGACGCCGTCACGTTGAAGACGTCGTGTACGCCCGGCGCGAACGTGGTGTTGTTCCCGATCGGTCCCACGGTGGTGATGGAGGATGCGTTGACCACCCCGCCCGGCCCGGGGGCCACCTCGAAGACGTTGAATTCGCCGTCGTAGCCGATCGCGCAGTACGCCGAAACGTAGGCGGGCTCCCACTGGACGACGACATACGGCGTCGTGGAGAACGGGAAGATCAGGTCGCCCGAACACGGGGCGATGCCGCTCCCCCCCGGAGCGACCGTCGCGACGTAGGCGTCCGGACTCCAGCTCACGGTCGAGACCGGCGTGAGCATGAAGTAGAAGGAGACGCCGTCGCCGTTGAATTCGGCGGAGGTCACGGCGTCGGCGCTGATCTCCCACTGCGTGGAGTTCCCGCCGTCGAACATCACGAGGCCGCTGTCGTGGCCGTACATGTAGTTCAGCTGGGGCGCGAGCTCGAGGACGGAGCGGTTCGGGAAGCCGAGCTGGCCGGCGGCGGTGCCGTTGAGGAGGTCGGGGAAGGAGGTGTTGGTGACGTTGTAGAATCCGTCGTAGCTCAAGCCCAGGGCGAGGTAGTTCTGCCCGCCGTTCAGGTCCACGACCGTCGTGAGGTTGGTCGCGCTTCCGGCCCCCGAGCGATCGAGGTTCGTGGTCGCGGCCCGTGCGGAGCCGCTTCCGGCGCCGGTCAGGATCGTCAGGGCCACGGCGATAAGGAGGACCGCCCCGACGCGGATCGAGGAGATCGGACGCTCGGTCCGCGCGCGCCGGCGCGTCGGTCGGGTCCGACTGTCGAGTTCGCGACTCGCGGCGTTTTCCATGGCCGTGAGATTGAGGGGCCCGCCATAAACCCGGGGCGAAGATATTCCAACGGGCGGGAGCCCGCCGGGCCGCTCCGAAGAGGCGTATTCTCGCCGCCCCGAGCGAGGTGCAACTCACGTTGCACCTCACTCAATCCTGAAGAGCCGCGCCCCCTTGGGGTCCCCGACCGATGCCGCGAGCTACGAAGCGCGCACCCTCGCGGAAGCGGAGCGCCTCACCGCCGCTCTACTTCTTCGCGACCACCATCGTCGTCGCCGACCGGAAGCGGTCGGTCGACTGGTACACGTCGAAGCTCGGCTTCGAAGTCATTCAGGACCTCGGGCACTGGGTGACGGTCGGTCACAAGAGGGTCAACGGACTCCTTCACCTCTGCGAGGGACCCGAGATCGGCGAGGAGCTCAGTCCCGGGAATCAGGGCATCACGTTCCACCTCCGCGGCGACTTCGCAGCGGAATGCCGGAAGCTCGCCGACCGGGGCGTGGTCTTCGACCTCCCGGTCACGAAGCGACCGTGGGGAGTGTTCGCCCGGATCTCCGACCCGGACGGGAACGTGATCACAATCAACCCCGAGGACTGATCGAGTCACCAGGATCCGAGATCGGAGGTCACATGGCGAACGAAGAGACGCGCACATTGAGCCATCAGTACTGGATCCACGCCCCCCCCGAGCGGACGTTCCAGGCGGTGAGCGATCCGAAGATGCTCGTGCGCTGGCTCGCCGACGTCGCCGAGGTCGACCCCCGACCGGGAGGAACGTACCGACTGGGCTGGACCGGTGGCCCGACCCATACGGGCACGCTCGTGGCCTTTCGACCGGGAAAGGAGATCGCCTTCGCCTGGTCGTGGCCCGGGATCTCCCTCGCCGGCACCGTGTTCCGACTCCTCGTGGAGCCGAAGGACGACGGCACCATCCTGCACGTCGAACACGAGGGGTTCCCGAAGAGCGAGGAGTGGACCGACCTGTACGGAGGGGCCGAGTGGGGGTGGACCTACTTCGCGATGAACCTGAAGTCGCTGCTGGAGTCGGGGCGGGACCTCCGGTCTCCGCACGACGGATAGAGCGACCGACCGCACGCACTGGCGCTGACCGATCCGGGACCGCTCCGCCTCGGAGATTCCGAACGGTGCGACCGGATCGGCCGACGTCCGATTCCCCGGGCCGAGTAGACCTGCTCGCTGGGCTTCGGGCAAAGTCCCGGGGGCGGGGTTTTATCGGTACCGCGATGGTCCCCGGCCGGGAGGGACGCCCGTGCTGGTCACCGAGGTTCTGGCGATCCGCGTCCTCCTTTTCATCGTCGTGCCCGCCGCGGTCGGCATCTTCCTGAGCGGCTGGGCGGGCAACTTCGCGAAACGGCGCGGGAGCTCCCCCCTCGTCGTCCGCACCCTGCGGGTCGTGATCACGATCGTCTGGGTCGCGATCGTGGTCGCGGAGACCGCGGCGATCCTCGGGACGTTCAGCATCCTGTCGGCGCTGACCGTCTCGGCAGTGGCCGGGATCGCGGTCACCCTCGCCCTCCAAACCACCCTCCAGAACATTCTGGCCGGGTTCATCCTGATCCGCCAGCGATTCCTGCACATCGGCGACTCGATCCAGTTCAGCGGGGTGAAGGGGACCGTGGTGAGCATCGGTCTGGTCGAGGTGGTCGTCCGGACCGACGGCGGAGCGCTCGCGATGATGAGCAACGCGAACCTCCTCTCCGGGCCGTTGATCAACTTCACGGCGGCGCAGCGGCTGGCCGGGGAGTACTGAAGCGCGGCCCGCCGGGTCCGGCGAGAACACCGGGCCCGCGAAGGAGTATCAGGCGGCCCTCCCTTCGGGGCGCGATGTTCGAGGATGCGCTCGTCAATCTCTACACGAACGACATCGAGGCGGGGATCCGATTCTACCGGGACCTGATGGGGTTCCGGGAGACCTTCCGAACTCCCAAGACCGGGACCCCGACCCACATCGAACTCCAGATCCAGGGGTTCACGCTCGGCCTCGGCACGGTCGAGGCCGCCAAGCGCGTCCACGGGGTCGATGCGACGCCCGGAGCCCCCGCGATGGTGCTCGTGGTCTGGACGGACGACGTCGACAAATCCTTCGCGACGATGACCGCCGCCGGGGCCCCCACCGTACAGGCGCCCCACGACGCCGGTTCGAACCGGGCGGCGATCGTCCGCGACCCGGACGGGAACCTGGTCGAGCTGGTCGCGAA
>JASHWW010000117.1 GCA_030043855.1 Thermoplasmata archaeon | reverse complement strand
CCACGCCCGTCGCCCCGGATCGCCGGTCAGCGGGCCGACCCTTCGCGGCAGCGAAGGCACGTGCCGGTCAGGGAGAAGGCGATCCGATCGACGCTCCAGCCGTCCGGGTGCTGCGCCGCGAGCTGGGTCAGGAGGTGTCGGTCGAGCTCGGTCAGCTCGACGCTCTGGATCCGGCCGCAGACGCGACAGACGACGTGCCCCCGCGGGTCCTCCCCCAGGTCGACCTGCGGTCCCCGGGGGACGACGGTGACGATCGGGCGTCGGGTCACCGCCCGCGGAGGGCGGCGAACGGTCGGGGTGCGACGTGCCCGGCGGGCCATCGCGTGCGCCGACCCGCCCACGCTATTTAGGCCCGCCGCGGGGGCCGCGCCTCCCCGGTAGGGTATTACTCCGAGTGCCGCCTAGGTCCCGCGGGGGAGACCCTCCGACCGGGGCGTCCCGATGCACTCCTCGAACCTCCTCCATCTCCGCCGTACGCGGCGCGGGATGGCTCCCGGACGCGGATTCGGTGCCGCGGCCGGAGCCCTCGTGGGACTGGCGATCCTGCTCGCCGGCGTACCGCTCGGGGCCGGCACCCTCCCGGTCGCGGCCTCGACCGCGCCGATCTCCCCCGCGTCGATCGCCGCAGCCCCGGGACCGGTGGCCGGCCCGCGGGCCGCCCCGGCCGTGCCGGCGAGCGGTCCTCCCGCCTACAACCTGAGCTTCGGGATGGCCTGGAGCCCGTTGCTCGCCTCGACGCCCGGCGGGACCGCCGACGCGGGGTTCGCCGCCGTCGCGCCGACCGGTACCGGGATCCTGTTCGGGGGCGAGGGGGTGCAGGGACTGACGAACGGGACGTACCGGTACAACGAGAGCGAGAATCAGTGGGTGACGCTCGCGCCGACGACCGCCCCGTCCCCGCGCAGCGATTTCGGTATCGGGGCCGCCCCGAACGCGACGACGGTCGTCCTGTTCGGCGGGCTCGTGAACGCCACGACGAACGCGGTCGCGAACGACACCTGGACCTACGCCCCGGCGTCCAACACCTGGACGAACGTCACCGGCGGCATCGCCCCGCCGGCGCGGGAGGACCCGGCGTTCGCCGTGGGGGACGGGATCGCGCTGCTGTTCGGCGGCTGGGCCCAGAACTACTCGGGACTCGGCCAGGTCACCTTCTCCGACACGTGGACCCTCAACCTGACGACCGACATCTGGACCCGCCTCTCGTTCATCGGCCTCCCGGAGCCCGCGCCGGGCCACGGGGGTTCGCTCCTGTTCGACCCGACGACGGGCACGTTCCTCCTCTACGGGGGCTGCTACCCGTGCTCGTCGGCCGTCTGGTCGTTCTCGCCGGCCAGCCACCGCTGGGTGAGCGACCCCACCTTCGGGCAGACGCCGGCCGGCCGGATGAACGCGGCCTGGGCGTACAACCCCCAGCGCGGGTTGGCGATCCTGTTCGGGGGCACGACCGGCACCGAGGCGCTCAACGACACCGCGCTGTTCAACCCGAGCATTCTCGCCTGGACGTCGGAGGTGACGCCCGTCGCGCCCCGCCCCCGTTCGGGGGCGGCCGCCGGTTTCCTCGACGCCCCCGGGAACGCGACGTTGCTGCTCGTCGGCGGACGGGCCCCGCTGAACACCTTCTCCGACAGCTGGCGGCTCTCCGACATCGCCAACCTGACGATCGAGCTGGCGAACGCGTCGTCCGGGGCGCCGGTCGCGAACGCGACCGTCTCCGTCGGGTCGTCGGCCGCGATCCCGGTCCCCGCGACCGGGGTCGTGAACGTCACGGGAATCGCCGCCGCGACGACGACGGTCACCGCGAACGCGCTCGGCTTTCTCTCGAAGGCGACGACCCTCTGGATCCCGCCCGGGGTCAACGTCTCGCTCGGGGTCGGGTTGGTCCCGATCCCGCCGGCGACGATCGTGATCTACGTCACGGCGCCGAACGGGACCGCCGTCGCGGGCGCCCGGGTCAACCTCACCATCGACGGGTCGCTGATCCGCAACGGCTCGCGATACACGAATTCCACGGGGGTCGTCGAGTGGGGCGGCGTCCCCGCGGCGCTCGGCATCGTCACCGTGGCGCATCCGGGCGACCACGGCAACCTCTCCACGATCGACGCGGTCTCGAACCAGACGACGCAGCTCCTCCTCGTCCTCTGGCCGCTCCTCGTGCTGCAGATCCACACGATCGGGGCGCTCCCGGGCGACCTGGACGCGCCGCTCGAGAACGTCGCCGTCCGCCTGAACGACCTGATCGTCGGGACGACCGACACGTTCGGCTGGCTCAACCTCACGACGGAGCTCGAGGGACGGACGCTCGTCCTGGCGAGCGCCTACGGGTTCACCCCGGCGATCACGAACCTGACGCTCGCGTACTCCGGCGTCGAGGCCGCTCCCCTGATCCTGACGGCGCTCCCGCTTCCCACGATCACGATCCAGGTGTTCGTCGCGACCGGCGCGCTGACCGGGCAGCTCGTCCAGCACGCCCTGGTGAACGTCACGAGCGTCGAGGACCTCCCGACCGGTCCGTTCCACGATGCGCTCACGACCGGTACCCTCGGGACGGTGGCCGTCAGCCCGCTGCCGGGCAACTTCACGCTGACCGCCTGGGCGCCGGGGTGCCAGACGAACCGGACCGTCCCCGTCGTCAACGCCCAGTCCGGGCAGCAGCTGTACGTGCCGATCTACCTCAAACCGCTCCCGCTCGCCTCGTTCCACGTGCTGGTGCTGAGCACGGCCGGCGACCATCCGCCGGTCGTCGGGGCGACGGTCACGCTCACGTACATCGGGCTCAACCTGACGACCGGCACCACCTATCCGGCGAACGTCTCCCGGCTCGCGACCAAGTTCGGGTGGGCGAACTTCTCCGGGATCCCCCAGACCCAGCTGGTCGTCGCCGGTTCCGCGCCCGGGTACGAACCGAACGAGACGACCGACTCGGTCGTCTACGGGCAGAACGTCACCGAGTTCATCCTCTGGCTCACTCCGCGCACCGCCTACAGCGCGACCCCGCCGGGGGTCCGGATCTTCCCGTCGAACGTCGGCGACGTCTGGTCGCTGCTCGTCCTGCCCGCGCTCGCCCTCCTCGGGGCGGTCGTCTACCTGACCGTGCTGCGCACCCCGTCGCGCCCGAAGCTCGAGCGACCGTCCGGACCGGACGCCGACGAGGAGACGCGACGGTTGATCGAGCAAGCCCCGTAGCGGCGG
>JASHWW010000116.1 GCA_030043855.1 Thermoplasmata archaeon | reverse complement strand
TTGTGGGTCCCGACCAGGGACTGGCCGAGGAACCGCTCGTAGTTGCCGAGGTCGAGGTCGGCCTCGGTCCCGTCGTCCAGCACGAACACCTCGCCGTGCTGGTACGGGTTCATCGTCCCCGCATCGACGTTGAGGTACGGGTCGATCTTCAGGATCGTGACGGGGATCCCGCGCGCCTTCAGCAGTCGGCCGAGCGAGGAGGTGGTGATCCCCTTGCCCAGACCCGAAATCACCCCGCCGCTGACGACGATTACCTTCACGAGCGTGCCCCGGGCCCCCTCGTAGTGGACGTGGCCCATAAAGGCTCCGAACGCGCGACGCTCCGGCGCGCGCCGGACCCGCCCGGAACTTCGGCGGAGCGGCTCAGAACCGGACGCGGCGACCGGCGGCGTCCCGGTGGAAGACGCCGAAGTCCGGAACGCTCCGCAGCTGCCCGGACGAGAAGACCGGACCGTCCGTGCAGACGTGGAACGGGCCGAACGCGCAGGCGTCGCACATCCCGATCGCGCACTTCATGTGCCGTTCCGTCGAACCGAAGGTCGGGACGCCCCGGGCGTCCGCCAGCGCGAGGACCTTCCGCATCATGACCTCGGGGCCGCAGGTCCAGACTGCGTCGAACGGCTCCTCGGCGAGCAACCGCTCGGCCACCCCAGTGACGTAGCCGGCGAATCCGGCGGACGCGTCGTCGGTCGCCACCTCCACGCGGGCCCCCATCTCCGCGAACCGCTGGCGGAACAACAGCTCCGGGGCACGGGTCGCCCCGAGCGCGACGACGACCGAGCCGCCCCCGGCGACGACCCGCTCGGCCCCGGGGGCCAGGACGGCGGCCCCCGAGCCGCCGGCGACGATCAGCAGGCGGCGCGGGGCCAGGTCGAACCGGTTCCCGTACGGGCCGCGGAGGCCGATCCAGTCGCCCGGCGCGATCGTCAGGACGTGGCGGCTGGTCGCGCCCATCGCCTTCACGGTGACCCCCTTGCGATCCCCCTCGACGTACGACAGCGACATCGGGATCTCGTCGTCGCCCGGAATCCAGAGCATCACGAACTGCCCCGGCTCGGCCGCCGGGGCATACGGGAACCGGAGCGTTACGGTCGACGGGGTCTCCTCGATCCGCTCGACCACGCGGACGACGGTGCGCACGGGCCGCGCTACCGCGGCGCCGATATATGGGCGCCGTCGGACGCCCGCGGACTATCGGGCGGCGTGCGCCACGCCGACCGCGTCGGCGAGCCGGGCGATCCCGAGCTCGTCGAGGAGCGCGGACAGCTCGCGGGCGAGGCGACCGAACGCGCCGGCCCCTTCCACCGCGACCGCGGTACCGACCTCCAGGGCGCGCGCGCCCGCCATCACGTATTCGAGCGCGTCCTCACCGGTCGAGATCCCCCCGACCCCGACGATCGGGATCCGGACCCTCTCGAAGATCTGCCACACGCACGCGAGGCCGACCGGCTTCACGGCCGGCCCGGAGAGGCCCCCCAGGCCGTGCGCGAGCACCGGGCGCCGCAGGCGTACGTCGACCGCGAGGGCCCGGACGGTGTTGATCGCGCTCACCGCCGCGGCGCCCCCCCGTTCCGCCGCCAGGGCGAGGGCCGGCGCATCGGTGGTGTTGGGGGTAATCTTCGCGATCACGGGGATCCGGACCCGGTCGACGACCTCCCGCACGATCCGCTCGACCTCGGGCGGGGTCCCCCCGACCTCGGTCCCGAACCCCTCGGCGTGCGGACAGCTCAGGTTCAGTTCCAGGGCGACGACCCCGAGCGCCGCCATCCGCTCGGCCAAGCGGCCGAACTCCTCGGCGCTGCCCGCAAAGACCGAGCCGATCACGGGAGCGCCCGACGCGAGCGCGATCTCCACCTCCTTCGGGTAGTCGTCGATCCCCGGATTCGGGAGCCCCATGGCGTTGAGCATCCCCCATGAGCCGTACGATTCGATTGTCGGATTCGGGAACCCCTCGCGAGGCGCCGCCCCGATCGATTTCGTGATCACGCCGGCCGCCCCGGCCCGGTACGCGCCGGCGAGCGAGGCCCCGCTCTCCCCCCAGATCCCGGACGCGAGGAGGAACGGGTTCCGCAGGCGAACTCCGGCCAGTTCCACGCCGAGCTCAGCCACGACGCACCGTCACGGGTGGTGCCCTTAAATCGGCTCGCCCGGTCCGCCGCGGGCGATGCATCTCGATCGCCTCACCGACGCGGCGCGGAGCGCCCTGGAGGCGGCGTTCCAACGCGCGGCCGAGCTCCGTCACGCGGCCGTCGAGCCCGACCACCTGCTCGTCGCGCTCCTCGCCGACCCGCAGAGTCCGACCCGGGCGATGCTGGACGGCCTCGGGGTCCCGACCGATCGCCTCCTGGCGCGGGGCGAGGAGCTGCTGCGGTCGCACCCGACGGCCGAGCACGTGGCTCCCTCCGACCAATATCTCTCGCGCGGACTGACCCAGGTCCTCGACGCCGCGGAGGCCGAGGCGGGCCGCCGCAAGGACCGCTACACGACGGTCGATCAGCTGCTCCTCGGACTGCTCGCCGTGCCGTCCCCCGCCCGGGAGGCGCTCGAGCAAGCGGGCGTCCGGCGCGATGCCGTCCTCGCCGAGCTCGAGAAGATCCGGGGAGCGTCCCGGCCGGTCGAGAGCCGGACGGAGGAGGCGCAGTACCGCGCGCTCGAGAAGTACGGCAAGGATCTCACCGCCCTCGCCCGCGACCGGAAGCTCGATCCGGTGATCGGGCGCGACGACGAGATCCGCCGCGTGATCCAGATCCTGTCCCGCCGCACGAAGAACAACCCGGTCCTCATCGGCGACCCCGGCGTCGGCAAGACGGCGGTCGTCGAGGGACTCGCCCAACGGATCGCCGCGAAGGACGTCCCCGATTCCCTCCGCGAGAAACGCCTGATCGCGCTCGACCTCGGGGCGCTGCTCGCCGGAGCGAAGTTCCGCGGGGAGTTCGAGGAGCGGATCAAGGCGGTCCTGCAGGAGGTCGAGCGGTCGGAGGGACGAGTGGTCCTCTTCATCGACGAGCTGCACACCCTCGTCCACGCCGGGGCTACCGAGGGCGGTGCGATGGACGCGTCGAACCTGCTCAAGCCGGCGCTGGCGCGCGGGGTGCTCCATTGCATCGGAGCGACGACGATCCAGGAGTACCGCAAGTACATCGAGAAGGACGCGGCGCTGGAGCGTCGCTTCCAACCGGTGATGGTCGGCGAGCCGACGGTCGAGGACTCGATCTCGATCCTGCGCGGCCTCAAGGAGCGGTACGAGCTCCACCACGGGGTCCGGATCCACGACTCCGCGCTGGTGGCCGCCGCGACCCTGACCTCGCGCTACGTCTCCGACCGGCATCTGCCCGACAAGGCGATCGACGCGATCGACGAGGCGGCCTCGATGGTCCGGCTCGCGCTCGACTCCCGCCCCGGCGAGCTCGACCAGCTGTCGCGGCGGATCCGGCAGCTGGAGATCGAGCGGACGGCGCTCGCCCGGGAGCGGGACGCGGCCAGCAAGGAGCGGCTCAAGGCGCTCGACCGCGAGCTCGCGAACTTGAAGGAGCGCGAATCCGGACTGCAAGCGCGTTGGCAGAAGGAGAAGGCCGAGGTCGAGAAGCTCCGGGCCCTGCGGGCGCAATTGGACGCCGCGAAGGCCGACGAGGAGCGCGCGGAGCGGGCGGGCGACCTGGAGGCGGCCGCGCGGCTCCGCTACGGCAAGGTCCCCGAACTCAAGCGCGAAGTGGACGTCCTCACGAAGGCGACGGAAGGTCCCGCGGCCAACGGCCTCCTCCGCGAAGAGGTCACCGAGGAGGATGTCGCCCACGTGGTCGCGAAATGGAGCGGGGTCCCCGTGACCCGGATGCTCGAGGGGGAGACGGCCCGGCTCCTCCGCATGGAGGAGGAGCTGCGCAAGCGAGTGGTCGGCCAGGAGGAGGCGATCCGAGCGGTCGCCCGGGCGGTCCGCCGGTCCCGCTCCGGCCTCGCCGACCCGAACCGACCGATGGGGACGTTCCTGTTCGTCGGACCGACGGGCGTCGGGAAGACCGAGCTCGCCAAGGCGCTCGCGGGATTCTTGTTCCACTCCGACCGGGCGCTCGTCCGGATCGACATGAGCGAGTACATGGAGAAGCACACGGTTGCCCGTCTCATCGGCGCGCCGCCGGGGTACGTCGGCTACGAGGAGGGGGGCCAGCTGACGGAGGCCGTCCGGACCCACCCGTACACGGTTGTTCTGTTCGACGAGATCGAGAAGGCCCATCCGGATGTCGTGAACGTGCTGCTCCAGCTGATGGACGACGGGCGGCTGACGGACGGCCAGGGTCGGACCGTCGACTTCCGCAACACCCTCGTGATCCTGACCTCGAACCTCGGGACCGACCGCCTGGCGTCCGTCTCGACCGATGCCGACCGGCGGACGGTGATCGAGTCGGCGCTGCGGGCCCATTTCCGGCCCGAATTCCTCAACCGTCTCGACGAGATCGTCATCTTCCACCCGCTGGGGGAGCGAGAGATTGCCGAGATCGTGGGACTCCAGCTCGCGCAGGTCGAGGCGCGGTTGAAGGAGCGCCGCATCGCGCTCACGGCGACCGACGAGGCGAAGCATCTGCTCGCGACGACCGGAATCGACCCGGACTTCGGCGCCCGTCCTCTCAAGCGGACCGTGCAGCGGCTCGTCGTCGACCCGCTGACCGAGAAGCTGCTCGCGGGAGAGGTCCGTGACGGGAGCATCGTCACGGCCGGCGTGCGCGACGGGGAGATCGCCCTGTCGGTCGCCGCCCCGCGCGCACGACGGGAGGCGGCAGCATGACCGGCACGACCGTGGCCGTGGTCGGCAGCGCGGGCGTCGCCCAGGAGCTCGGCAAGAAGGGGACGACCTCGGACCTCACACTCTACAACTCCGCCCACGACGGACACGCGGTGACCCTCGTCGAGCCGACGCAGTTCCCGGACAAGTTCGCGCCGTTGCTGGTCGCCCTCGCGATGGCCGACCACGCCTTCCTCGTCGTGGGGGAGCTGACGCGGCCG
>JASHWW010000016.1 GCA_030043855.1 Thermoplasmata archaeon | reverse complement strand
CGCTCGCAGAACGCGCACTTCAGCACGATCGGGCGGCGCTCGGCGACCTCGAACTCGCTCTCGAGCGGTTCCGGCTGGTTCGAGATGCAGTTCGCGTTCGGGCACCGGAGCACGCCGACGATCCGGTCCGGGAGGTCGACCGTCCGTTTTTCCCGAACCTTGAAGTCCCGGATGATCGAGATCGTCGCCGTCGGCGCGAGCAGCGCGATGGCGTTCACCTTCCGGGGCGAGAGCTCCATGTTCTCGACCTTGACGATGTCCTTCCAGCCGAGCTTGCCCGACCGGACGTGGATCGCCACGCTCACGGTCGAGTCCTTGTCGAGCGTTTGGACCCCGATGATGCGGAGCACCTCGAGCGCGAGCCCGTTCCCGATGTGGTCGATCACGGTCCCGTTCTTGATCGGGGTGATCTTCAGCTCGCGCACGGCCCGCTACCTCCGCCTCGGCCGCGGACCGAGGATCGCCTCGAGCAGCGCCATCCGGACCGGGACGGCGAGGAACGCCTGTCGGAAGTAGGCCGCGTGCGGGGTCTGGTCGACCTCGGGGGCGACCTCGCCGGCGCGCGGGAGCGGATGCATCACGATCAACCGCGGCTTCGCTTCGGCAAGTACGCGGGCATCGATCCGGTACGTTCCGGCGACCTTCCGATACTCGGCCTCGTCGTCCCCGAACCGCTCCTTCTGGATCCGGGTGACGTAGAGGACGTCCGCTTCCCGGACCGCCGTGTCGAGGTCCGGCTCCTCGGTCACCTTCGCCCCGAGCCGTCGGAGGTCGTCCCGGTGCTCCTCGGGGAGTCGGAGGGAGCCCGGCGCAGAGAGGACGATCTCGGAGCCGTAGAGCGCGAGCGCGTAGGCGAGGGAGTGGACGGTCCGCCCGAACTTGAGGTCCCCGAGCAGGACGACGCGCAGCCCCGAGAGCGTCCCGAACGCCTCGTGCATCGTCGCGAGGTCGAGGAGCGTCTGCGTCGGGTGCTGCCCGGCCCCGTCGCCCGCATTGAGGACCGGACGCTCGGAGGCCCGCGCCGCGAGCCGCGCCGCCCCCTCGTGGGGGTGCCGGATCACGATCGCGTCGGCGTACGAGCTGAGCATCCGGATCGTGTCGTAGAGGCTCTCCCCCTTCCGCATCGAGGTCGCCCCGGCGTCGGCGATCGTCAGGCACTCCCCCCCCAGCCGGTGGACGGCCGCCTCGAAGGAGAGGCGCGTCCGGGTCGACGGCTCGAAGAACGCCATCGCGACGATCTTGTTCTCCAGCGGGTGCGCGACCTTCGTTCCCTCCGCGTACGGGATCATCCGTCGCGCGGCGGCGAGGATCTCGTCGATCTCCTCGCGGCTCAGGTCGCGGATGGAGACGACGTCCCGACCGTGGAGCGACATCCGGCCGCCGTCAGGGAACCCCGCCTTAAGACCTTCTCTCGGAGCCCTCGCGCCGGCGCGGCGGACCACCTGAAGAGCGGGCGGCGCGGTGCCCACCCGTGGACGAGACCGGCTGGTCGTGGACCCAGCGGGCCCTTTTCCTCGTTGTCGTCGTCGCGTGGGGGCTCAACTACCTCTTCGTCGACGTCGGCCTAACCGCCGCCTCGCCGCTCTGGCTCGCCTTCCTCCGCGCGGGGGTCGGGGGCGCGGCGACCGCCCCGCTCCTGTTCCGGTCGCGCACCTCCCCGTCGCTCGACCGACGGGGGGTACGGGACGCGATGCTGCTGGGAGTGCCGAACACCGGCCTGTTCCTCGCCCTCTGGTTCCTCGGCGCCCAGTACGTGCTGCCCGGTGTCGCCGCCGTCGTGATCTACACCTTCCCGCTGTGGGTCGCCCTCCTCTCCCGACCGATCCTCGGCCACGTCCTCGCGCCGATGCAGACGGCCGCGATCGCGGCGGGGTTCGTGGGCGTGGCTCTGATCTCGCAGGTTTGGGAGGTCGCCGGCGGGACCGTCGCGCTCCTCCCGCTCGCGGCGCTCCTCGGCGCGGCAATCTGTTGGGCGTTCGGGACGGTGCTGTTCCAACGGCGATTCCGCCCCGAGCACTCGCTCGACGCCAACGCTTGGGGGCTGTTGGGAGGGACCCTCTTCCTCGGGGCCGCGGTCGCGCTCGTCGCGCCGGCGCCACTCCCGCACCTCGGGTCCCCGGCCCTGTGGGAATCGGTGGCGTGGCTCGGGCTCATCGGGACCGGTCTCGCCTACGCGTCGTGGTACACCCTGTTGGCGCGGACCCGCGCCGCGACGCTGAGCGCCTACCTGTTCCTCGTGCCGGTGGTCGCCCTGGTCGCCTCGGCGGTGGTGTTCGGCGAGCGGCTCGTCGCGATCCAGCTCCTCGGCGTCGGGCTGGTCCTGGTCAGTCTCCTCGGGATCGGTCGGGTCGCCGCCCGGCGGTGAACGAGCCGATCGGGGGTCCCGTCCATCGCACATCGACGGCCGACGTGCGCCGGTCCGGCCCACGTACGGGCGGAGTCGGCACACCGCGCGGCGCGGCTCCGTCCCGCCGGCCCCCAGCTCGGCAAACCACAGGGCAGGGTGAGGCGGCGGACCGCAGGGGCCCGAACAATTATCTGAGCGGCCGGGGTGCGGGGCGCTACCGGGTGGCCTGCATGGACGAGCGGAAGCGAGGTCTAGGGAGGGGTTCTTGGGCGGCTGTCGGCGTGGGCGCGATCCTCGTGCTCTCGGCGTTGGCCGGGGTCGCGCTGGTGGTGCCGGCGCTGCTGACGATCGACGTCGCCGCGACGGCGAACTCTTCGGTGCTCGCGTCGATGGGGCCGAGCTGCACCGTCACCATCAACACGGAAACGATGACCGACAACGCCGTGCAGGTCGCGATCGACTCCTACGGGCCGTCGTCGTCCGCGATCAGCCCGGTCACGATCTGTCTCGGGGCGGGCACCTTCCCCGAGCAGCTGACGATCAACAACACGGTCGACCTGTCGCTCGTCGGGAGCGGGAACACCTCGACCTTCCTGTCGCCGACCACCGTCGTCGCGAACGGGCTCGAACTGGACACCGACGGCCCGGCGTACGCCGTCGTCGGCGCCTGGAACGACACGGGGCTCACCATCGCGGACCTCGCCGTCGAAGGAGCGACCGCCTCGACCTCGGTCCCCGGATGCGCGGCGTACCTCGGGATCTACTTTGGGCTCAGCTCGGGAACGATCACCGGGACCTCGGTCACGGGGATCAACACCAACGGCGGCTGCCAGGGGCAGAACGCCATCGTCGTGGAGAACGGCTACTTCGAGACGGACGCCGCCACGAGCGAGACGGTCTCGATCGTCGCGAACACGGTCACCGGGTTCGGCAAGAACGGGATCACGTGCGACGACCTCGGGGTCTCCTGCGACATCGCGAGCAACACCGTCACGACCACCCCGATGGCGTACGGGTTCGCGGCCACGAACGGCATCCAGTTCTGGGCGTCGTCCGGGACGGCCGACGCGAACTACGTCTCCGGCAACGTCTACCTGCCCGGATCGTGCCTTGACCAGAACTACTTCAACCCGGGCCTCTCGTGCGTCTCCCCGTACTGGTCGTCCGGTCTCCTCCTCTACGACGCGGGACCGGTCAACGCCTCGGGGAACACCCTCGTCGACAACCAGGTCTCCCTCTGGAGCATCGGCACGCCGACCGAGGCGTGGGACAACGCGATCTCCGGGTGGGGGTACTACGGCATCGTCCTCGACTTCAACTACGCGGACGGAGGCGGGACGGGCGCGCTCGTCGCGTCCCCGCCGGACGTTGGGACGGCCGGACAGAACCAGATCAGCGACCAGAACGTCGGCCTCCTGGCGTACGATGACAACGCCACGATCGTCGGCAACTCGTTCTCCGCGGTCAACGTCTCGATCGAAGTACCGGTCGACCTCGCGATCCCCTCGACGGACGTCGTCAGCGGCAACACCGGGGACGTGAACGTCAGCGGCGCGTTGCTCGGGGACATCAGCTCGTACCAGACCGGCGACACGGTCGCGTCCACGGCCGGCTTCACGGTCGACGACAACTCGTTCACGAACGTCTCGTCGTCGACGGCCGCGACCAACGGGATGGGGATCGCGGTGAACGGCGCTTCGGCCGATGTCTCGACCAACTTCGTCTTCGGGTTCCCCGAAGGCGTCTCGGCGGTGGTCTCCCCCACGGGCCCGGTGGTCGCCGACTCCAACGAGATCATCGGCCCGTCGGCCGCGATCCCTGGCTTCGGTCTGTACGTCTTCGCGCAGACCGCCACGATCGACGTGAACACGGTGTCCGGCTACTCTTGGATGAACGGACCCGGTTGGTGGCCGAACAGCCAGGCGACGGGGATCTTCGCGCAGTGCGCTACGACCTGCGACGTTGGGTCCAACGCGGTCGAGAGCTCCGCGATCGGCATCGCGGTCCTCTCGTACGCCTACGGCCCGTCGCCGGCCCCCGGCTGGCCGTACGCGGCGGCCCCGAGCGCCGGCCCGATCGCCGTCACGGACAACTTCGTCACCGACAGCGGCGCGTTCGGCATCGCACTCGAACTGAACCAGTTCTCCGCGACCTGGACCCAAGCGCCGACGGTCACGATCACGGGGAACACGGTCGACAACGAAGCGTCGGGCGCGGTCGGGCTCATGGTCGACCAGGGCGCCTACACGATCACGGGCAACTCGTTCGAAGGGACGACCCTGATCGGTTCGAGCAGCTCGGGCCAGTCGACGGGGGAGGGGACGATCGCCACCGCCTCGATCCAGGTGCTCGACGCGTACGACAGCTCGACCCTGGCGTTCGTCGGCGACAACACGTACACCGACACCGCGCTCAGCGTCGCGGTCCTGAACGTGACGGCGAGCGGCTCGTT
>JASHWW010000115.1 GCA_030043855.1 Thermoplasmata archaeon | reverse complement strand
GTTCTCGACGGGACGTACGTGCGGCTGACCCCGTTGGAGGCGGCGGACGCGCCGGCGCTGTTCGCCGCCACCCGCGACCCCGAGGTCTGGCGGTTCCTCCGGTTCGCCCAACCCCGGTCGATCGACGAGATGGCGGTCTTCCTGGACGGTTTTCTGGAGCAAGAGGCGGACGGAGAGATCCTCCCGATGACCATCCGCTTGCGCGAGCGCGGAACGGTCGTCGGCGCCATCCGGTTCCTGGAGATCCGCCGCCAAGACCGGGCCGTGGAGATCGGCACGTGGATCGGGTCGGCGTGGTGGAGGACCCCCGTGAACACGGAAGCGAAGTGGCTGACGATGCGGTACGCCTTCGAGGTCGAAGGGGTCGAGCGATTCGAACTCCTGACCGACCTGCGCAACGAGCGGTCGCAGCGGGCGATCGAGCGCCTGGGGGCGGTCCGCGAGGCCGTCTTGCGAGACCATCGCCGCCGCGGGGACGGGACGTGGCGGAACTCGGTCGTGTACAGCGTCCTGGCCGACGAGTGGCCGAGCGTCCGATCCCGCCTCGAGGCGAGCCTCGCGCGGCCGTTCGAGCGGCCCCTGGCCCGCGCCGCCTAGGGGAATCGCGGCGGGCGCTTCTCGAGGAACGCCCGGATCCCTTCCGGCAGCTCCTTCCCGCGGGCCGCCTCGACGGCGCCCCGTCGTTCGAGCATCAGCTGGCTCTCGAGGCTCCCGTGGAAGGCGGCGTGGAGGAGGTGCTTCGTCCATCCGTAGGCGAACGTGGGACCGTCGGCGAGTTCCTTCGCCCGCGCGGCGGTCCGCGTGCGGAGTTCCGACGCGGGGACGACCTCGTGGACCAGCCCGAGCTCCCGGGCCCGGGCGGCGGGGATCCGGGCGCGGGTGAGCAGCAGCTCCTGGGCGAGGCCCAGTCCGAGAAAGTGCGGGAGGAAGTAGGTCAGGCCGCCGTCCGGGACGGCTCCCAGGGAGGGGAACGCCGGGACGAGCGTCGCCTCCTCGGCCGCGATCCGCCAGTCGGCGGCGAGCGCGAGCGAAAGGCCGCCGCCCGCGGCGACGCCCGGCAGGGCGGCGAGCACCGGCTTGCGCATGCCGACGATCTCGCGGACCGAGAGCTCCTGCTCCGCGGTCAGTTCGTGGAAGAGCCGGGGCAGCTCGCCGTTCGCTCGCCATTCGTCCATCGCGGCGACGTCGCCGCCGGCGCTGAACGCCCGGCCCTCGCCCGTCAGGACCACCGCGCGGACCGCGGGGTCCAGCGCCGCCGCTTGCAACTCCGCGCGCAGTTCGCGGAAGGTGGGCACGTCGAGCGCGTTGAGGCGGTCGGGTCGGTTCAGTCGGATCTCGAGGACGGCGTCGTGGCGCGCGACGGCGACGGAGGCGCTCATCGGGGCGCGGGACCCCGTTCCGAACGATAATCCTGTGGGCGCGGCCGACCTACGACGACGGCGGAGGTCGCCGCCGCGGGTCGGTCGTCGGACCGGCGCCGCTGGCGGGGGTATCGCCGACCGCCGGAGGTTGACCCGCCGGAGGGGCCGCGGGCGCCTGCGGACCCCGACTGCGGCCGGCGGTGCCGGGCGGCGGGGGCGCGATCGCGTCGGCGTCGGGCAGATCCGGAGTCGAGGACCGGGCCTTCGCCGCGTATCCGCCCGAGGCGATGGAGGTCGACTCGTCCGCTTCCGCCTTGATCTCGTCCTCGATCGAGCGGATCTCGGTCAGGAGCTCCTCCTGCTTGGGGATCGGGCCGAGGATGTCGTCCATCGTGCCGATCCGCTTCTCGAGGTCGTCCAACGTGTTGATCGTCCGGTCCGGCACCTGCCGGCTGGACCCCATGTACTCGCTCGCTCCCTCGACGAGCCGCGAGAACTCGAACGGGAAGAGGATCTTCGTCGCCTGCCCATCGCCGACCTTGGCGACCGTGTCGAGCGACAGGACCGTGAGCGCCTTCGCGTCCAGGACGCCAGCCCCGAGCGAGAGGATGCGCAGACGCTGGGACTCCCCCTGCGCCTGCAGGATCGTCGCGACCCGGGCGCCTTCCGCCTCGAGGATCTGGGACTGCCGGATCCCCTCCGCCTGCAGGATCCGGGACCGCTTCTGGCCCTCGGCGACCAGGATCGCGCTGCGCTTCTCTCCGTCGGCGCGCAGGACCGCGGCGCGCCGCTGGCGCTCGGCCGCCGTCTGCTCCTCCATCGCGGACTTGACGGGTCCGACCGGGTCGACCTCCTTGATCTCGACCGCTTCGACGCGGACGCCCCACTTGTCGGTCGCCTCGTCGAGGATGTCCCGGAGCCGGGTGTTGATCCGCTCGCGGTTGTAGAGGACCTCGTCCAGTTCCATGTCGCCGATGATCGACCGGAGCGTCGTCTGCGCGAGGGCGACGGTCGCGACGTGGTAGTCCTGGACCTGGAAGATCGCCTTCGGCGCGTCGACCACCTTGATGTAAATGATCGCGTCGACGTTCGTCGGCGAATTGTCCTTCGTGATCACTTCCTGGCGGGGGACCTCGAGCACCTGCGTCCGCAGGTCGAGCTTCTGGACGGTCGCGAGCGGGCTGACCAGGTTGAACCCGGGGTTCAGGATCCGCTTGTACGACCCCAACAGGATGACGATCCCCTGCTGGAACGGGAGGATCGTGTAGATCATCCTCGTCAGGAGGACGAGGAGGACGACCAGGACCAGGACGATCGCGAAGATGATGAGCGTGTAATCCATCGGAGACCTGCCCGTGCCTCCGGCGCGAGGGTCCGGGGGTGTGTAACCCTTTCTCCCGGCGCCCGGCCCTAACTGGCCTTGGGCGGCGGGAGCGGCTCGACGGCGACCGATACCCCTTCCCCACCGACGATCCGGACGTGGGTGCCGACCGGGATCGGGTGGACCGCGCGGGCCGACCAGATCTCCGAGCGGACCCGGACCTTCCCCCGGAGAGTCCCCGGTTCGACGGCGGTCGTGACGATCGCTTCCTGGCCCACCAGCCCCTCGACCGTCGTGCTGAGCGGTCGATGGGTGGGCGCGACCCACCGGTAGTACGGGATCTCGATCAGCGAGGCGACGATCGCGGCGAGGATGATCGCGAGGGGCCCGACCCAGCTGTCGAGGAGTTCGTTCGGGACGAACAGATACAGGAATCCCGCGACCAACAGGATCGAGCCCGGGATCAGCAGCAGCGCCCCCGGGTGGACCAGCTCGAACGCGAGCAGGGCGATCCCGATGATGATCAGAAGGATGCCGAAGACCGGGATGATCGCGCTCATCGGACCCGACCGGAGGAGGTCCGCGCGCGAATTAAAGTCCGGCGGGGGCGCTCCCGGTCACCGGATGTAGCGGTCGGTGGTCGCGAGGTCGAACCGCGAGACGACCCGCAGGCGCTGGCCGTCGCCGCGGGGCGCGTAGGCGAGGAACGGGTACATCGACCACAGATCGCCCTCCGCCATCCGGGTCGCGACGTGGTCCTCGCCGAACGCGACCCGGGTGACCCGGGCCGTCACCGCGCGCACCGACCGCTCGTCCAGGTAGCCGAGGGAGTGGAGGTACTCGTGCGCGAGGATGACGTAGACGAACGAGTTGAACTCGAGGGGGGAGTTCGCGTGGGTACGCATCGCCTCGACCAGCCCCTCGTTCAGCACGATCAGATTGCCCGTGACCTGCCAGTACGCGCCCAGCTGCGGCGGCAGGTTCGAGAGGCCGAGTCCGAGTCCCGGGCGCTCGATCCCGAGGACCCGGCGGACCGCCTCCCGGACGACCCGGAACACGGTATCGTAGTCGGCCGTCGCCTCGAGCCGGTGCGCCAGGGGGAACGCGGCCCGTGCGGGGGCGGGCGGCGCCGGCGGCCCGATCGGCCCGGTCCCTTCCCGCGCGAACGGGAGCAGCGTCATCGGTCGAGATAGGTCGCCCTCGCGGGATATAGCCGTGGTTACCCACGCGAAAGGAAGGCACCCGTCCGCCGGTGGGCCGAATCCCCCGCCGAAGCCCTAATCGTCCCGGTCCCCTCGACGAGCCGAATGCCCCGCGCCGAAGACGTCGTCTTCCCCACCCGACCCGAGCGGTACGACGACCGCCGCAAGGAGCGCCAGCAGCGGAAGGTCGAGGACCAGTTCTTCGACCACGCCACCCTGTTGGCGGTCTCTCGGCTCGTCAGCCAGGGCGTGCTCGACGCGGTCGATTACCCGATCTCGACCGGCAAGGAGGGAGGGGTCTTCCGGGGGACCGTCGGGACCGAATGGCGCGCGGTGAAGGTGTACCGGATCGCCAACACGACCTTCCGCCACTTGCCTCCGTACGCGGTCGAGGAGCTGAAGCGCGAGACGAGCGTCCGGAACTTCGGTGGCCTGATCTTCGCCTGGACGCGCCGCGAACATACCTATCTCGGCCGCCTGACGGACGCCGGGGTCCGGGTGCCCCGGCCCTACGCGCACTTCCGCAACGTGCTGGTCATGGAGTTCGTCGGGACCGCCGAGGGGGCGGCGCCGCGCTTGAAGGACGCGCCGATCGACCGGCCGGCGGACCTGTACGAGGAGCTCGTCCGCGAGATCGGCCGGATGGTCGGGACCGCGCACCTCGTCCACGGGGACCTCTCGCCGTACAACGTCCTCTACTCGGAAGACCGGGTCGTCCTCATCGACGTGGCGCAGGCGGTCGCCACGACCCACCCGAACGCCCGCGCCCTGCTGGAGCGGGACCTCGGCCACTTCGCGCGGTTCGTCACCCGCCTCGGCTATGCGGTCACTCCGGAGGAGTTCCTCACCGCCGTCGGCGGCGAGTCGGTGGGTCCCCCCGCCGCGGAGGCGTGAGCGTGCCGACCCTCTTCGCCCGGATCCCCGAGGACCGTCTCGGCGTCCTGATCGGCCCGGGCGGTCGCACGAAGCGAGAACTGGCCCGCCAGACCGGCGCCTCGATCGAGATCGACCCGGACGACGGGGCCGTGACCGTCGAGAGCCCGGACTCCGACCCGGGGGCGGCGATGAAGGCGCGGGACATCGTGCTCGCGATCGGCCGGGGGTTCTCTCCGCCACGGGCCCAGCGGCTGCTGAAGGACAACACCTACCTGGGGATCCTCGACATCAAACTCGCCTCGGGCAAGCACCGAAAGGACTCCTTGCGCCGCATCCGGGCGCGCGTGATCGGAACGAACGGTCGCGCCCGAAGCCGGATCGAGGAGCTGTCGGGCTGCTCCGTCAGCGTCTACGGGTCGACGGTCGCGCTGATCGGGGACGAAGAGCAGCTGGAGCGGGCGACGCGGGCGGTGGGCCTCCTCCTGCGCGGCAGCGAGCACTCGACCGTGTTCCACCTCCTCGCGCGGATGCGGCGCGACGCCGCGACCGCCGAAGCGCTCGAGCCGGCGGAGCCCCCCGTCGAGGAGTAGGGCGGTGGCGAAGACCGTCCCGCTCGACGCGCCGACGCT
>JASHWW010000114.1 GCA_030043855.1 Thermoplasmata archaeon | reverse complement strand
CCAAGATCCCGGCCAGTTTTCGCGCGCCGCCCGGCCCGGGGACGAGCAGATCGTTGGGCCATTTGAGTCGCAGCGGAATCCCGTACCGATCCGTCAGACCCTCGGCGAGGGTCGCGCCGATCGCGAGCGCGAACAGCGACCGTGCCTCCGCCGGCGGGGTCACGATCTCCGACAGGTAGAGGCCCCCCGGCGGGGAGGACCAGCGCCGCGTCGCTCGACCACGCCCGGAAGTCTGCGTACGCGCGACCACGCGCGTCCCGGCGGGTGCTCCTTCGCGGGCCCGGGCCACGGCCCGGTCCTGGGTGGAACCCAGTTCGTCGTGGAACTCCCGGGGTCCCACCGCGACCACCGGGCTCCCGAGGGGCCGCGCCCCATAACGGTTCGGTACCGACCGGCGGACCCAAGGGGCTATCTCCGCCCACCGATGGGCCGGTCGGTGTCCGAGGCGGCCGACCTGCTCGCGGAGGCCGGCCGGCGGCTCGAACCCGAGGTCCGGCAGCGCCTCTCGGGATTCCTCGGCGGGTTCGTCCGCGCGTACCTGCCGCAACGGTGGGTGTTCGTCACGGACGGCGGCACCGCGTCGCTGACGGTCGAGCCCGACGGCGGTGTGCACGCCGAGGACGGCGCGGCAACCTCGCCCGACGTGACGGTCGAGCTGAAGCTGACCGACCTGAAGCGGGCGCTCGCGAAGCGATCGGGCCCGCCCCCCGCGCCGCCCAAGGACCTGAAGGTCACGCCCCACACCGCCAAGGGGCGGGCGGCGTTCGACTATCTTCGCGGCCGGCTGGGCCTGTAGCGACGAGTTCCGCGCGCGAGCGTCCTACTTGGCGGATTCGATCTCGCGGAGCCGACGGACCATCTTGACGACGGCGCGGACGGCGTTCCCGGCGTTCTCGATCCGGTCCTGCGCCTGCAGGCGCGTCTCCCCCGGCCCGGTGACGCCGAGCCCGAGCGGCTTGCGGTGCTCGACCGCGAGGTCCGCCAGCTTGCGCGCCGCCTGGTTGGCGACGAGCTCGTCGTGCTGCGTTTCCCCTTCGATCACGGCCCCGAGCGCGACGACCGCGTCGACGTCGGAGCGGTCGAACAGCGCCTGCACCGCGAGGGGGAGGTCGTACACGCCCGGGACCTTCACGACCGGTCCGAGCGACGCCCCGAGGAACGCGATCTCCTCCTTCGCCCGCTCCAGCATCAGGAGCGTCACGTCGTAGTTGAACTCGCTCGCCGCGATCGCCACCCGGACACCCGTTCCCTCGCTCGTACCCTTCGGCATCGTTCGTACCTCCGATCCGTCACGTCACCGGGCGCACCGGCCCGGCGTCGGCGAACCCCTGGCGGAGCCCCGTGCCCGCCCGGCGGGCGAGCGTGCGGGGTCGGAACAACATCGCGTAGGCGTTCTGGGCGTGCTCCTCGGCGCGGCGACGGGCCAGCGTCGCGAGCTCCGTCGGCCCATCGGCCTCGCCCTCGAAGACGAAGCACTCGACGACCGGCTTCGCCTCGAGCACGCTCGCGAAGATCAACCCCATCGACGCCTCGTGGGCGCACGTCTGGTCGTACGCGGCCTTTCCCGGCATCCCGAGGGCGAGGCAGAGGTCGACTCCGTCCGATTGGAACAATTGACGGCACGCCACCGGGAGGTCCTTGATCCCCGGAACCGTCCGGCGGACGACGCGGAACCCCGTCCCCTCCGCCTGGAGCGCGCGTACGGCGGGGGTCGCCATGTCGACGCGGGCGAACGTCGTGTCGGCGACGCCGATCTTCCTCACGGCGCCGCCTCCTTCGCCCGGGCGCGCTCGAGGATCCGCTCGACGATCCGGCGGGTCGCGAGCTCGTCGTGCGGGCGCGCCCCGATCCGGACGACCTTGACCGGGACGCCGCGCCGCTCGCACTCCCGCTCGACCTCCTTCTCGTTCCAGACCTGGTCGTGGCCGAGCGCGATGATCGACGGTCGTTCGGCGACGACCGTGGCGTAGATGTCGGTTGTTGACCCGAGGATGGCGCGGTCGACCGGCTTCAGGGCCGCGACCATCTCCCGGCGGATGTGTTCGGGGACGTACGGCTCCTGCTTCAGCCGACGGGCCGTCTGGTCGCGGGCCACGACGACGACGAGCTCGTCGCCGAGCGCGCGCGCCTCCGTCAGGAAGTAGACGTGGCCCGGGTGGAGGAGGTCGAAGACCCCCGTGGCCATTACGCGGACGACCATGCCCGCCACGCCCGCACGATCGTCTGGCCGTCCAGGAATTCGAACCGGTGGGACCGGGCGTACTCGCGCGCCGCGTCCGGTCCGCGGGCGCCGCCCGAGTCGCCGAGCATCTCGCAGACGGTGGCCGACTCCGAGAGTCCCCCCATCCGGGCGAGCGAGACGGACAGCTCCGTATGACCCTTCCGCTCCGAGAGGAGCTTCGGCGCCGCGTAGATGATCGGAAGATGGCCCGGCGAGCTGAAGTCGGCCGCGAACCGGCGCTGGAGTTCGGCGGACGAGAGCCGTCCGGCGTCGCGGGCCAGTTCCCCGATCGCGCGGATCCCCGTCGCGCGGTCGTTGTCCGGGATCCCCGTGTACGTCGCGCGGTGATGGACGTGCAGCCCGAAGGGGCTCCGGGCGTCGTACCGCAACTGCTCGCGTCGCAGCTCGCGCAGGATCGGGAAGTCGGGCTCGGCGTCGGTCAGGAGCTCCGCGTAGAACGGGAGGCCCAGCTTCGCCCGCAGCTCGTCGGAGATCGCGACGCAGATCCAGCCGCCGGCATCCTTGCGGAGGAGGCGGACGAGTTCCGGGGTCGCCCGCTCGCTGAGCACGACCAGGTCGGTCTCGCCCTCGCGGTCCGGCGCGTCGAACACGAGCACCGGCTCGCCCGCGTCCAGCGCGCGGACCGCGGGCACGAGCTCGGGAGGGACGGCGCGCGGCGACGGGACCGACAGCATCGCTCCGAAGGAGCCGGGTCGGGCTAATAAGTTCGTAGTAACTACTCAAAAAAGGGTTGACGACCCGAAGGGCAGAGGAGACGCCGCGTGCCGTGTCGGCACGTCGGACCCGATCCATACGCGCCCGCCGAAGCGGGCGTTCTTAGGAGGTGATCCATCTGCAGGTTCCCCTACAGATACCTTGTTACGACTTAGTCCCCCTTGCTGAACCGAAGTTCGAGCGACCCTGAGGAGTCACCCTCACTCCGACCCAACTCGGATGACTTGACGGGCGGTGTGTGCAAAGAGCAGGGGCACATTCACCGCGGGATGTTGACCCGCGATTACTACGGAATCCAT
>JASHWW010000113.1 GCA_030043855.1 Thermoplasmata archaeon | reverse complement strand
GGTCCGCAGCATCGCCTCGGTCAGGCCCTGCGGCGGGTGCGGCGGCAGTTCGAGCCCGATCTCGGCGAGCATCCGCGCGGTCCGCGGGTTCGGCGCCGCCGCCGGTTCCGTTCCGGCGGAGATCGCCGTCCATCCGGGCGCCGGGTTCGCCCGGAACATCGCCTCGGCCATGAGCGATCGACACGCATTCTCGACGCAGACGAACAGGACGGTGCGGGGGGCGGACGCCACGTTACGCCACCGCCGGCTTGGTCGCGCGGATGTCCGCCGCGACCACCCCGAGGGCTGCTTGTCCGACGAGGGATGCCTCGGTCGGTGCGACGCCCTTGACGTCGACGTCGACCGCTACGAATCCGGCCGCGTCCAGGAGCCGACGGATCTCCTCCACCTCGAGCGCGCCGGAGGAGCACGAGGACCAGAGCGAGGGGTCCGCCCGCTCCGCCGCGGAGATCGCCCGCGTGGCGACCACGTCGGAGACGGCGAACCGACCCCCGGCGCGGAGCACACGGAACGCTTCGCGATAGACCGGCCCCTTGTCCGGGGCGAGGTTGATCACGCAGTTCGAGATCACCACGTCCACCGAGTGGTCGGCGACCGGCAGGTGCTCGATCTCCCCGAGTCGGAACTCGACGTTCCGGGCCTCGGCGGCCCGCGCGTTCGCCCGCGCTTTGGCGACCATCGCGGGGGTCATGTCGACCCCGATCACGCGGCCGGTCGGCCCGACCTGCCGCGCGGCCAGGAAGCAGTCGATCCCGGCGCCGCTCCCCAGGTCGAGGACGATCTGACCGGAAGTGAGGGGGACCAGCGCGGTCGGGTGACCGCAGCCGAGTCCGAGGTCCGCCCCGACCGGAAGCCCGGCGAGCTCCTCCCGAGAGTAGCCGAATCCGGCCGTCACGCATTCCCCGTCCGCTCCGCAGCAGCCGGTCGATTCCGCGTCGCCGGCCGCCGCGATTGGCCCGGGCGAGCAGCAGCTCCCGCGTTCGGCGAGCCGGGCGTACCGCTCGCGGACGCGCTCCCGGGTCGCCTCCCCATCGGCCTCCCGCGCCGGCCCCTCCGTCATGCGAGCTCGGGTGGGGCGTCGGGGGCGAGGCGATAGTACATCCACTTCCCTTCGCGCCGGGAGAGAACCACGTCCGCCTCGGCGAGGACCGCCATGTGGTGGCTCACCGTCGCATGGGTGAGTCCGGTGGCGGCCTGGATCTCGCACGCGCACAGCTCCCCCTGGCGTCGCAGCAGCGCGACGGCGAGCAGCCGATTCTCGTCGGCGAGCGCCTTCGCGCGGCGGAGCGACCGGGCGAACGCGGCGGAGCGACGGACGTCCCGGGCCATCGACTGATACTCGGGCACGCAGCACGACGCCTCGGATCCCGTCAGTCGCTCGAGTCGCTTCGCCAGGATCTGGGTCGGTTTGCCCGCGGACATCAGGTAGACCTACATCGACATGAGAATATGTAGATGTCGGTCTACACGAATCGGTAAACGCCCCGGGACTCGGGCCCCCGTCTCGGCCGGGCCCGCCGGTCGGATCGGGCCGGGGGACCGTATGGCCTTAAGCGGACGACCCGTATCGCCGTTCGAACGTTCATGCCGTACTACGAGTGTCCGGTGTGTGGTGGAGGCTACGTGATCGACCCGGCGCCGCCCCATCCGGTCTGCGACCGCGATGGCGCCGCGTTGAAGCGCGCCAGCGAGGCGTCGTACGAGTCCGGTGGGTCGGACTCCGAGTTCGACGCCAAGCCCGCCAAGAAGGATGCCCGCAAGAAGGCCAAGGGCAAGTAGGGGCCCCCGGGGACCGGCGGTCGGCCTCCGGCGGCGGTCCTTTAACGGTCGGAAGGGTCCGCCTGCGCGGTGTCCGCTCCGGACGGAGCCCGGACCATCCGCGTCGTTCCCGGGGAAATCTCGTCGGGCACGGTCACGGTCCGTCTCGGCCTCCCGACCAGCACCCTGCCCGCGTGGCCGCCGTTCCGCCGGCTCGCCGAAGGGATCGCCTCCCGCGGACGGCGGCTGCCCCCGCACGCCCACGAACGGGAGGACGTGCTGACGTTCATCGTCGAGGGGTTCGCGTCGTACCAGCTCGAGGACGGACCGGTCGAGTCGCTGCCGCAGGGGGCTGCCCGACTGCTCACGGCGGTCCGACGGACCACCCACCGCGTCGATCCGGCGGAGGGGGCGGCGATCCGCTGGTTCAACCTGGTCGTCGGTCTGCCCCCTTCGTACGTCGGCCGTGACGATCTCCAGAGCGTCGGCCCCGAGACTTCGTCGCTCGAGATCGACAACGTCCGGGTCCGGAAGCTGGTGGGGCCTCGCGGACCGATGCGCTCCGGCGCCGGCCTCACCTGCGAAGCCCTGACGTTCCCGGACGCCAGCACTACGTTCCGTCGCGTGGGCGCCGGCTCGCGCGCGGTGCTCTGTGTCTCGGCGGGCGCCGGCGCGGTCGACGAGCAGCCGATCGCTGCCGGCGAGTCCGCGTTCCTCGAGGGGGTCCCGGGGGTCTCGGTGCGCGGGACCCCGGGGTTCCAGGCGGTCTGGGCGACGGCGCCGGTCGACGTCCCGTAGGACGGGTCGCGATCCGAGCCGCACCTCAGTGCGAC
>JASHWW010000112.1 GCA_030043855.1 Thermoplasmata archaeon | reverse complement strand
TTCCGGATCAGCTCGTTGACCTCGGTGATGATCGACGTGAACCGCTTCTGCAGCGACTCCGACGTCAGCTGGAGCTCCTTGATCGCCCGGTCGACCTTGTTGATGAAGAGGACCGGTTTCACCTTCTCGCGGAGCGCCTGCCGCAGCACCGTCTCGGTCTGGGCCATGACGCCCTCGACCGCGCAGACCACGACGATGGCGCCGTCGACGGCCCGCATCGCGCGGGTGACGTCCCCGCCGAAGTCGACGTGGCCGGGAGTGTCGATGAGGTTGATCAGGTGCTGCTGCCCCTCGAATTCGTGGACGATCGTGACGTCGGCGTTGTTGATCGTGAGCAGGCGGGCCTGCTCCTGTTCGTCGAAGTTGAGGTAGAGTTGCTTGCCCGCCAGCTCGTTCGAGATCATCCCGGCGGCGGCCAGCAGGTTGTCGGAGAGGGTCGTCTTCCCGTGGTGGATGTGCGCGACGATCCCGATGTTCCGGATGCGGTCGATGTTCCGCATCATGTCGGGAATGGCCTTCGCCAGCTCGCTTCGAATGTGCGTCATGGTCCCTCTCCCCGCCTCAGCGCGCCGACTGGGCGACCCGCTCGACCTCTTCCTTCCGCCCGACCGCGAAGGACGTCAGGTCCCCCTTCGCCGCGAGGCGGATCTCGTCCGCGAGGCACGAGTGGATCGGTTTCGTCGACTTGTGGGACGCCTGGATGGCGCCCGCGGCCAAGTTGCGGATCGCGACGTTGAGCCGGCGCGCCGGAGAGGCGTCGACCGCCCGGGGCACCGAGATCCCGCCGAACTGCAGGCGGGTGACCTCCTCGCGCGGGGCCGCGTTCTCCACGGCGTCCACGAGGAGTTGGAGCGGGTTCTTGCCCTCCTTCTGGGCGAGCTCGTCGAACGCCTTCCGCACCGTGGCGAGCGCCTTCGACTTCTTGCCGGTGAACTTGCCGCCCTTCATCAGGTGGTTCGCGAGCCGCTCCACGAGATGCATCCGCGTCTTCTGGAACGGACGACCGGAGAGCCGGCCCTCCGTGTGGGGGGCGTAGACCGGGTGGAGGTAGAGGTACGGCAGGAGTCCCGGGTCGTGGACCTCGACCCCCTCGAACGGGTACTTGCCGAACAGCGGAGGGACGGCGAACGGAGGCGGCGGCGGAGGCGCGGGTCGCTGGACGACCGGGCCCACGTCGTCGACGCCCGGCTCCGGCGGCAGCATCTGTTCCGGGTTCCCGCTCATCGGGCCGGCTTCTCCTTGCGTCCGCGCACGAGCTCGTCGAGCGAGACGCCGTTCACCTGGATCACCTTGTACCGGACGCCGGGGATGTCGCCGTAGGAACGTCCCATGCGGCCTCCGATCCCCTCGACCAGCACCTCGTCGTGCTCATCGATAAAGTTGATGGCGCCGTCCCCGACAGCGAAGGCGGTCACCTGTCGGCCGTTCTTGATCAACTGGACCTTGATGCACTTGCGGATCGCCGAGTTCGGCTGCTTCGCCTCGACCCCGACCTTCTCGATGACGATCCCGCGGGCCTGCGGCGCCCCCTCGAGCGGGTCCGACCGTTCTTTGAGATGCAACGTTCGACGCTTGTAGTACCGGTCCGACCAGCGTCGCCGCTGGCGCAAGTCGGCCAGACGGCCGGCAGTGTGGAGTCCGGACGGCGGTGGCATATCGCTGAAGGGGCCGAGCCACGGGGAGTCACTATTTAAGCGCGTTCCCGACTCACCGCCGATGAACGGCCCGGACCGGTCGCCGGCCGCCGGGGTCGGCGATTCCGCTCCGTTTTCCGAGTCCTGGGAGCGGCTGTCCGCGGAGATCCGCGCGTGTCGCCTCTGCCCCCTGGGCGCGACCCGGACCCACGCCGTCGTCTACCGCGGCTCTCCCTCGCCCCGCCTGGTGTTCGTGGGCGAAGCGCCGGGCGCCGCCGAGGACCGGGCGGGTCTCCCGTTCGTCGGCCGTTCCGGTAGCCGCCTGAACGCGGCGATCGACGTGGTCGGCCTGTCGACGCGCGAGTTCGGCATCCTGAACGTGCTCAAGTGCCGACCGCCCGGGAACCGGTTCGACCGCGCCGCCGCACGGACCTGTCGCCCGTACTTGCGTCGGCAACTCGCCCTGCTGCGGCCGCGAGCGCTCGTTCCGCTGGGCGCGGTCGCTCTGCGGGAGCTCGCCCCGGAGGCGCCCCGCATCCTCCTCGCGGCCGGTCGCCCGCTCGGCTCGCCCGACGGACCAATCTTCCCGCTGATCCACCCCGCGGCCGCACTGCGCTCCCGGGCGCTCCGCGATCGGTGGGAGCGCGACGTGGTCGCCTTGCGCGACTGGGTGCAAGTCGCCCTCTAAACGGATTTAACTCGCCCCGAGGTCCGAAGCGCGTGCGCACGATCGACCTGTTCCTTCTCGAAGGGTCGTACCACGCCCAGGACGACGGGGTCGTCGTGGAGCTGTTCGGCCGGACCCGGGAGGGCGGTGCGCTCGTCGCCCGGTACTACGGGTTCCGGCCGTACTTCCTCGTGGTCGATCTGGAGGCCGACGCGCGGGCGCGCCTGGAGAAGGACCCGGAGGTCGTCCGGCTCGACAACGTCACGACCTGGGTGGGGGGCCGCGAGCGGTCCGCCGTCCGCGTCACGATGCAGCATCCGTGGCGCGTCCCCGAGTATCGGGACCAGTACCGACGTCGGGGCGACGACGTCAGCGTGCTCGCCTGCGACATCCCGTTCGTCCATCGGTTCCTCTACGACCAGCACCTCGGCCTGACGGTCCAGTTCGAAGCCGAGGACGAGCCGCCCGAGGTCCGGGCGCGCTACACGGTCCCGGACGTCGTCCGGGTCGTGACCGGGGACGGCCACGACATCCGCCCCGCCGAGGCGTTCCGGCCGTCGCTGCGGGTGCTCTCGTTCGACATCGAGAACGCGATCCGCGAGCGGACGATCTTCACGATCTGCGGGGTCGCCGAAGGCGCGGGCCGTCCGCGTCGTTCGTTCCAGCTCTCGGGCCCGTCCGAGCGGGGGATCCTGGAAGCGTTCTCGCAGGCCGTCCTGGAGGACGACCCCGACGTGATCACCGGATACAACATCGGCGGCTACGACTTTCCGTTGCTGGTCGAGCGCGCCGCCGCCCTCGGGCTCGGACCACTGCTGCTGGGCCGCGAACGGACCGCACCGCGCGAGATGGGGGAGCGGCTCTGGAAGGTGACGGGGCGCGTGGTCGCCGATGCCTGGTGGTCGGCGCGCCGGGACCTGCATCCGAAGCAAGAGACCCTGCAGTACGTCGCGCGGACGCTGCTCAACGATTCCAAGCTGGACGTCGACCGTCGCAACATCGAATCGGAGTGGGCGAAGGACCCGGTTCGCGTGATGGAGTACTGCGAGCACGACGCCGACCTCGCGCGACGGATCCTCGAGCGGCTGCGGGCGGTCGAGCGGGCGGCCGACCTGGCGACCGTCGCCCGCCTCCCGCTCGAGGAGGGGATGAACGGGCGGACGTCGCTGTTCATCGACGCCATGCTGATCCCCCGGGCCGACACCCGCGGCGTCGGCGTGCCGATGAGCCGGTTCGGCGGACGGGATGCCCCCATCGAGGGCGGATACGTCCACGCGATCCGGCCGGGGATCTATCGCTGGGTGGTCGTCCTCGACTTCAAGTCGATGTACCCGTCGATCATCATCGCCCGGAACCTCTGCTTCACCACGCTCTCGCCCGAGGGAACGACGGTCGCCCCGAACGGCGCCCACTTCCTCGCGCCGGAGGTCCGTCGCGGCATCATCCCCGAGATCCTGGCGGAGCTGCTCGCCGACCGCGACCGGTTCCGGACGGCGTCCCGGGCGGCGGCGACCCCCGAGCTGCGGGAGTACTACGACGGTCTGCAGAACGCCGTCAAGGTCCTGATGAACTCGTTCTACGGCGTCCTCGCCTCCAGCTTCTACCGCTTCACGAACAAGGAGATCGGCGCGGCGATCACCGCGTTCGCGCGGGAAGCGATCACCTCCGTCATCAAGGCGCTCGAGGCCGACGGGCACGAGGTCGTCTACTCCGACACCGACAGCGTCTTCGTCCGAGCCCCGACGCCGACGCTCGAGGCCGCCCGGGAGTTCGGGGAGACCCTCGCGAAGCGGTTCACCCAGACCGGGACGACGTTCGAGTTCCAGTCGGTCTACGAGGCGTTCTTTTCCCACGGCGCGAAGAAGCGGTACGTCGGCCGGACGGCGTGGCCCCGCGAGGAGCTGATCGTCCGCGGCTACGAGACGCGGCGGACCGACTCGTTCGACTTCCAGTCGGAGGCGCTCCTCGAGGTGTTCGACCTCGTCCTCAAGGGGGACACGGAGGCGGCGGTCCGGCGATCCCGGGAACTGGTCCAGACGGTGCGCGCCCGGCAGGTCCCCCCCGAACGGCTGGTCATCTCGCGGTCCGTCCGGCCCGAGAGCGAATACAACGAGGCGACCCGCGAATCGCTCCCGTTCCTCCGCGTCTTCCGCCAGCTGCGAGCGGAAGGGTACGACGTGATCCCGGGGATGCGCGTCTCCTGGATCGTCACGAACTCCCGGGCATCGCCGCAGGAGGTCGAGCCGTGGGTCGAAGGTCGGCCGTTCGTCAAGCAGCCCGACTGGGAGTACTACGCCGATCGGGTCGCCCAGACGTTGGCCCGCGTGACGGAGGTGTTCGATTGGGACGCCGCGGCGCTGCTACGCGGCAGCCACCAGCAGAAGCTGGGAGGAGCGGAGACTCCCGTCCCTTCGCTTCCGACGGGGCCGGCCGCGCCGGCCACGTTGGATACCTCGGTCGCCGACCTCGGGAAACCCGCGAAGCGCAAGTCGACCACGCGGAGTCTCGCCGACTTCCAGTGAGCGTCAGGTCGGTCCCGCCGCCGGAGGCGGGACGCTCGGCTCGTCGGACTCCGCCCGGAGGATCACCAGGGCCCCGACGACCGCGATCGGGATCCCGAGGACCCCGATCAGCGGAGGCGCGATCCCGAGGAACACGGACGACAGGAGCAGGGTGAACACCGGGATCCCGGTCATCAGCATCGGGGGGATCACCAGCCCGGCCCGCCCGATCGCCCGGAAGTAGAGCACCGGCGCCACGAAGAAGCTCGTCAATCCCGTGGCGACGAGGAGCAGGAGCGCGCGGGGCGGCACGGCGAGCAGCGTCCCCGCGCCGCCGGGGATCAGCGGGGAGAGTGCGGCGAGCACCAGCGCCGAGCCGAGCATCGACTGTCCGACGACGGCGGCCCGGGGCATCGTCTCGTTCGCCCGGGCGGTCAGCAGGAAGTAGAACGCGACGGTGATCGGGATCGCCGGCACCACGAGCCATCCGAGGGGCGGGATCGCGGCCAGGCGCTGCCCCCCCACGATGGCGAGGCCTCCGCCGAGGACGCTCAACAGGAGCCCGACCCCGAAGGCGGCCGACGTGACCTGGGCGCGGTGGATCCCGAAGACGGCCGCGACCACGAGCGGCGTCGCTACCACGTCCCCGATCAGCGAGAGGAGCGAGGCGTCGACCGGTCCGGTCAGGTACGTCGCGGCGAGCACCGAGATCTGCATGCCGACGAGGAGCAGGATCCGCACGTACGCCGCCGGGGAGGCGAACAGGCGGACGAAGTGGCCCCCGGACCCCGTGGCCAACGACGAGGCGAGATAGGCTCCGCCCCCGACCAGGAACGGCAGCACGAGGATCGCCGACGGCGTGGCCGCCGGCGTCGCCCACAGAACGAACAGGTAGTAAGTCGCCCATCCGAACGCCGCGGCCAGCGACAGCACCACGGGCAAGGTACGGTCGGGATCCGTTCGGGGAGGATGCTCCGCCGACCGCGTCGCCGTCATGGCACGGGCGCGCTACGAGTAGCCCGCGTACTCGAGGCCACGGGCCGGGACCGCGACCCCCGTGCCTCGCTCGACCCGGCCGATCTCCCGGGCATCGGGGGCCCCGGCCCGCGCCATCCGGCGTCGCAGTCCGTCCGCGGCGTCCGCCGCGACCACCACGACGAACCCGATGCCGGCGTTGAACGTCTCGAAGACCTCCCGGTCCGGGAGATCGCCCAGCGACGCGATCCATCGGAACAGGCCGGGGAGCGGCGGCCAGCGGTCGAGGACGAACCGGACGTCGGACCGGAGTCGCACGAGGTTGCGAACCCCGCCGCCCGAGAGGTGGGCGAGCCCGTGGACCTCGGGTCGATCGGCGATCGCGTCGATCGTCGGGGTGTAGATCCGGGTCGGACGCAGGAGCTCGCGACCGATCGGGATCCGTCCGCCCCGTCGGGGAGCCCGAAGATTGCAGGAGGTCTCCCGCAGCAGGCGACGCACCAGCGTCATCCCGTTCGCGTGGACGCCGTTCGAGGGGATCCCGAGCAGTCGGTCGCCGGGTCGGATCCCCGCCCCCAGCACGGGCTTCCGTCCGTTCGGGAAGAAACCGAGGGCCGTGCCGCCGAGGTCGATCCCGTCCACGATCTCGGGAACGACGGCGGTCTCTCCCCCGAGCAGGGAACAACCCGCGAGCCGGAGCCCGCGGTCGATGCCCCGGCCGATCGCCCGGAAGGCGGACGGGTCCGGCCGGGCGCAGAGGATCGTATCGACCAGGGCGGCGGGGCGCGCGCCGACCGCCGCCAGGTCGTTGACGTTCACGCCGACCACGTCCTCCCCGACCTCCTCCCACCGACCGACGTCCCGGGCGAGGAGCACCTTCGTGCCGACGGTGTCGGTCGTGAGCGCCACGGTCGTCGACCCGAGGCGGAGGAGCCCCGCGTAGTGACCCGCCCCGCCCAGCGGCCGTCCGTGGCTGGCGGGGGCGCGGTAGCGCACCTCGCGCAAGAGGCGGGCGAGTGCGAGAGCGACGACGGTGCGGTCGACCCCGCTCTTCGCGTAGCTCCAGCGCGGGGTCCGGACGCGCGAGGGCGCCATGCCCTCGGGACGGACCGCGGGAGAAAAATCCTCGCCCCCCGCGCGTTCTATACGTTCGCCCCCTCTCCCGACGGCAATGGCCCCACCGGTCCGGCGGCGCCGCGACGGACCGACGGCTCGTCCGTCGACCGAAGTGGCGAGCGTGCTCGCCGGACGGACGCTCGTCCGCGGTCGTCTCGAGCCGGTGGAGATCGCGATCGACGGCGAGGGGAAGATCCACTCCGTCGGTCGCACCCGCCCCGGGGGACCGCGGCGGGACGTCGGGGAGGCGGTCATCCTGCCGGCCGCCACCGATCTCCACGTGCACTTCCGCGAGCCCGGCGGGCCGGCCGACGCGGAGACGATCCCGACCGGCACGATCGGCGCCGCCCTCGGGGGCATCACGCTGGTCGGGGACATGCCGAACACCGAGCCGCCGATCGTCGACGCGGACGGGGTCGCGGACAAGGCGGCCCGCGTCCGCGGCCGAGCGGCGATCGACCTCCTGCTCTACGCCAGCCCGACGCAACCCCGCGCGCTCGAGCGACTCGCCCGGGCGGCCGGCGCGTTCAAGTTGTACCTCGGGCCGACGACGGGGATCGGCGACCCGCCGCCGGCGGAGGAGGTCCCTCCGCTCCTGCGACGGTTGGCGGGGATCGACCTCCCCCTGACGGTCCATGCGGAGGACCCGCGACAGTTCCGCTCCGACCGGCGCCCGCACGATCCGGTCGGGTGGAACGACGTGCGGCCCCTCGCCGCGGAGGCGGCGGCGCTCGACCTGCTCGCCACGGCCCCCGACGGGCTTCGGCTGCACGTGGCCCATCTGACCGGCGTCGGATCCGCGGAGCGGTTGCGGGCCGCGGGCCGGTCGTTCGAGGTGACCCCGATGCACCTGCTGCTGTCGGATCGCTCGGGGAGCGACGCACGGTTCAAGGTCAATCCCCCGCTGCGCGCCGAGTCCGAGCGGCGCAGCCTCTGGGACGCGTTCCGTCGCGGCGAGGTCCCGTGTCTTGCGAGCGACCACGCGCCCCATCCGCTGGCGGCGAAGGAACGTCCGTTCGACCGCGCCCCGAGCGGGATGCCGGGGGTCGAGACGATGGTGCCCCTCCTCCTGGCGCGCGTTCGCGCCGGCGAGCTCTCGCTCGACGTCCTCGTCCGCGCCGCCTGCGATCGCCCCGCGCGCTGGCTGGGGCAACCGTTGGGCCGGATCGCGCCCGGGCACCGGGCGAACCTGATGGTGGTCGACTTCCGCGCCCGGGAGCCGCTCACCGCGAAGACCCTCCACGCCCCGTGCGGCTGGACCCCGTACGAGGGGTGGGAAGCGATCCGCCCCCGCGAGGTCTGGAAGGACGGCGAACCGATCGTCCGGGACGGCGAGTACGTCGGCCGCCCGAGCGGCGAGGTCGTGCGACCGGAGTACGCCCCCGGTCGCGGCCGCGGGTAACGGTCAGCCGGACTTCGCCGGGGCGGACGCGGCGTCGGTGCGCCGGAGGCGGCGCGGCGGCCAGCCGGGGGCGAGCACGCCGGCGACCTGCAGGATCACGTAGACGACGACGATCGCGAGGAGCGCGAAGACCGCGTAGTCGAGGTACTGGAAGTCGGAGGTGACCGCCGTCCAGTCGGCCCGCAGCAGCATCCCCGCGTAGACGAGCGCGAGCACGAACGGCGTGGAGCCGAGCAGCGTGAACGCGACGAACTTCGGCAGGGGCATGCGGGCGGTCCCGGCGGGGTAGCTGATGTACGCCCGAACGACCGGGATCACCCGGGCGACCGCGACGGTCACCTCGCCCTTCTCGGCGAAGTACCGGTCCATCCGCTCGAGATGCCGGGGTTCGAGCCGCAGCGAACCGACGCCGATCCCCGTGATGCGGTGGCGCCACCACCGGCCGACCGCGTAGGCGACCAGCGAACCGACCAGCGCGCCGCCGATCGCGAGGACGATCGTCGGGAGGAGCGGGAACGTCCCGGAGGCGACGAGGAACCCCGCGAACGGGAGGATCACCTCGCTGGGCAGCGGCGGGATCCCGAAGCTCTCGACCACCATCAGGGCGAACAGTCCCCCGAGGCCGAGCACGGAGAGGACGGTCACGATGAGGTCGATGACCGACCCCACGAGGGAGAACGACATGGCCCGTCGACGGGAGGCTCAGGATCCCCGGGAGTCCGCGAAGACGAGGCGGAACGGGACCGCGAGGCTGGCCACGGTGCGCGCGGGGATCCCGTCGAACTCGAGGGGGGTCTGGCAGCCCCCGCACGACACGCTGGGGCGGAGCCGACCGAGGGCGATCGAGAGGGGAATGCCGACCTCGATCTCCTGGGGGCGGGCCGGGGAATCGTGAACGGCCTGGCGCAGGGTCGCGAGGAGCGACTCCTCGTCGGGCGCAGGGGAGGCGGCGGGCATCGCCGTAACTAGCGGAGGGGACCTCTTAAAACCGGAGGGTGGGCCGGGAGGTCAGTTCGACCCGCCGCCGGAGCCCGACTCGGGGGGAGGGCTGTCGCCGCCCTTCTTCGGGGCTCGCTTCAGGATCTCCCCGGAGATCTTGTCGAGCTCGGCCATCAAGGAATCGATGTCCGGCTCCCCGGCTTCGGCCGCGGGCGCCGCCGCGGTCGCGCCGGCCGCTGCGCCGGCGCCGGC
>JASHWW010000111.1 GCA_030043855.1 Thermoplasmata archaeon | reverse complement strand
CTGGGGGCGATCGACAACCTGGGGAAGGGGGCCGCGGGCAACGCGGTCCAGTGCCTGAACGTGCGGTCCGGGTGGCCCGAGACGACCGGCCTCGGCTTCCTCGGACTCCATCCGATCTGAGGGCGCGATGACCACGGTCGTGAAGCTCGGCGGTGCCGCGGGCAACGCGATCGCCCCGGTCGTCGACGAGCTCGCGGGAGGACCGGCCGACGTCGTGCTCGTCCACGGTGGGTCCGAGGAGGTCGACCGGCTCGCGACGGCGCTCGGCCGCCCGTCGGAGTACCTGACGTCGCCGAGCGGCGTCGTCTCCCGGCGGTGCGACCCCGAGGACCTCGAGATCGTGACCCTGGCGCTCGCGGGCCGGGTGCAGACGGAGATCGTCCGCTCCCTCGGCGCGCGCGGCGTTCGCGCGGTCGGCCTGAGCGGGGTCGACGGTCGCGTGTTGCTCGCCCGGCGCCGGCGCGGGGTGCGCGCCGTCGTCGATGGTCGGGTCGTGCACCGCGCGAACGACCGGTCCGGCACGGTCGAAACCGTCGACGTCGAGCTCCTGCGAACCCTGCTCGCGGCCGGGCTCGTCCCCGTCGTCGGTCCCCCCGCCGTGACCGCCGACGGGGAGCTCGTCAACGTCGACGCGGATCGGGTGGCGGCGGACGTCGCGGCCGCCCTGGCGGCGGACGCCCTGGTGTTGCTGACGAACGTCCCCGGTCTGCTCGCGCGGATCGACGACCCGTCGAGCGTGATCGGACGCGTCGACCGGTCCCGGCTGGAGGAGTTCCTGCCCCTCGCCCACGGCCGCATGAAGAAGAAGCTCCTCGCGGCCCAGGCGGCCCTCGAGGGGGGCGTCGCCCGCGTGGCGATCGCGGCGTCGTCGCACGTTCCGCCGATCGCCCGCGCGCTCGCCGGGGACGGGACGGTGATCGCGTGAGCGACGCCGGCGGTAGCGGCCACGCCGAGTTCGCGGAAGGGTCGCACCGCTCCCGGACGATCGTCCGCGGGGAGGGGGCGCGGTGGTGGGACGCCGACGGTCGGGCGTACGTCGACCTCGGGGCGTCGCACGGGGTCGGGAACCTCGGGGCCAGCCACCCGGAGGTCGCCGCGGCGGTCGCCGAGCAGGCCCGGACGCTGCTCTACCTCGGGACCGGCTATGCGAATCCGGTCCGGGACGAGTTCCTCCGCGCGCTCCTCCGACTCCTGCCGTCCTCGTTCGGCCGCGTGTTCCTCTCCAATTCGGGTACCGAGTCGGTCGAGGCGGCGATCAAGATCGCCCGGTCGGTGACCGGCCAGCCGAAGGTCGTCGCGGCGATGCGGGGATTCCACGGTCGGACGCTCGGGGCGCTCAGCGCCACGTGGCGCAAGGAGCTCCGGGCCCCGTTCGAGCCCCTCGTGCCGGAGTTCGTCCACGTACCGTTCAATGACGACGCCGCCCTCGAAGCGGCCGTCGACGAACGGACCGCGCTCGTCCTGCTGGAGCCGGTTCAGGGGGAGGGCGGGGTCCATGTCGCGACCCCCGACTATCTCCGGACCGCCCGCGCCGCCGCGGATCGGACGGGAGCGCTCCTCGGGTTCGACGAGGTCCAGACCGGGATCGGCCGGACCGGTCGCATGTTCGCGTTCGAGCACTGGGGCGTCGTCCCCGACCTGCTCACCTTGGCGAAGTCCCTCGCCGGAGGCGTGCCGATCGGCGCGACCGTGACGACGCCCGAGGTCGAGGCCCGGTTCCAGGGGAGCCACCACTCGACGTTCGGCGGGAACCCGCTGGCGTGCGCGGCCGGGATCGCGGCGCTCCGTGTCGCGGTCCGCGACCGCCTTCCCGAGCGGGCCGAGCGACTCGGGCAGCTCGCCCAGGAACGGCTGGCGGGGCTCCCCGCGGACCGCGTCCGCGAGGTCCGGGGACTCGGGCTCCTGCTCGGAGTCGAACTTCGCGAGCGGGTCGCCCCGGTGCTGGCCGCCCTCGAGGACCGAGGATTCCTCGCGCTGCCGGCGGGGGCGACCGTCCTCCGGTTGCTGCCGCCGCTCGTCATCTCCGACGCCGACTGGGAGGCCGGGTTGACCGCGGTCCGGGAGGTCGTCGGCGGTGGATGAGGTCGAGGTGCTGGAGCGCCTCGTCGCCCGGTACAGCCCGTCCGGGAACGAGCGGTCGGCCGTCTGGGAGTTCGTGCGGATCGCGCGGCAGCTCGGCTACCGGGCCCGGGTCGACGCGGCGGGGAACGGGATCGCCGTGCGCGGCGCCGGCCGCCCCGAGACGATGTTCCTGGGGCACATCGACACGGTCGAGGGCCGCCTTCCCGTGCGTCGGGCGGCGGGCCGGATCCACGGCCGCGGGACGGTCGATGCGAAGGGACCCCTGGCGGCCGCGCTCGTCGCCGGGGCGGACTTCGCGGGACCGGGGCGGTTCACCGTCGTCGCGGCCGTCGGCGAGGAGACCGACAGTCGGGGGGCCCGCCACCTGGTCCGTCGGGGGCCGCCGGACCGGCTGATCGCGGGCGAGCCGAGCGGCTGGGACGGCGTCACGGTCGGCTACAAGGGCGAGCTCCGCGTCGAGGCGACGTTCCGCTCGACCCGGACCCACTACTCGTCCCCGTTCCCGACGGCGGCCGACCTCGCGGTCGACTGGGTCGTCGCCGTCCGCGCGTTCGCCGCCGCCCGGGCGGGGGAGACGCCGTTCCGGTCGCTGACCGCGAAGGTCGTCGGCCTCCTGGGGCAGAGCCCCGGCGACGACGAGGTCGCCCGCGTCACCGTCGACTTCCGGCTGCCGCCGGGTCTTTCGACCCGCGACCTCCTCCGGTCCCTGCCCCGGACGCCCGGCCGTCCGTCGCTCGCGGTCACGGTACGCGTCGAGCCGGCCGAGGTGCCCCGCACCAATCCCGTGGTGTTGGCCCTCGAGGCCGGGATCCGGGCCGAGGGGGCCCGACCGACCCTCTGGCGCAAGGCCGGCACGTCGGACCTCAACCTGGTCGTGCCGCGATGGAAGGTCCCCGGCGCCGCGTACGGACCGGGCGAGGCCCGCCTCGACCACACCGCCCGCGAAGCGGTCCGGGTCCGGGACCTCCGTCGCGCCGTCCGCGTGCTGCGGTCGGCGTTGGCCCAGCTCGCCCTCGGCTAGCCGATCGGCCTACTCCTCGACGATCGGCCGCCGGTGCTTGACGAAGTCGCCGTGGTCGAGCTCGCGCACCGCGTCGAGGAGCTGCTGACGCGTGTTCATCACGATCGGTCCGTACCAGGCGACCGGCTCGTGGAGCGGACGCCCCGAGACGAGGAGGAAGCGCAAGCCTGCGTCCCCGGCCGTCGCGCGGACCGCGTCGCCGTCGCCGAACAGGACGGTCTCGCCGCCGGCGATCGGCGCCGCGTCGTGCCCGTCGAACCGGCCCGCGCCATCGATGGCGTGGGCGAAGACCGTGTGGCCCGGATGGGTCGGCAGCGCGAACGCGCCGCCCGCCGGGACCGTGACGTCCAGATAGGTCGGGTCGACCGGAATCCCCTGCACCGGCCCCTCCACCCCGCCGTAGGTGCCGGCGACGACCTTCACCCGGTCCCCGGCGTCGTTGCGCACCTCGGGGATCTCGCCGGCCGAGAGTCCCCGGTAGGCGGGTACCGACATCTTCTCGGTGGCGGGCAGGTTGACCCAAAGCTGGAAGCCGCTCATCGCGCCTTCCGTGCGCTGCGGCATCTCCTGGTGGATGATGCCGCTGCCGGAGTTCATCCACTGGACGTCGCCCGGCCCGATGACGCCGGCGTTGCCGAGCGTGTCGCCGTGGGCGACCCGGCCGTCCAGCACGTAGGTGACGGTCTCGATGCCGCGGTGGGGGTGCCACGGGAAGCCGGCTAGGTAGTCGGCCGGATTCGTCGACCCGAACCGGTCGAGCAGGAGGAACGGGTCGAACAGCGGCACTTCGGCGTTGGAGAACGATCGGCGGAGGCGGACGCCGGCGCCTTCGAGCGTGGGGACGCCGGGGAACCGGCGGACGATGGATCGGACGGGGTCGGTCATGGAAGTAACCTCACTCCATTCAATTACTTTGGGTTACTTAAGGAGGAGGGGGCGTCCGGGCCACTGCCCCGGCGCCGGGACCCGGGCGACCGTCAGAGGTCGGTCGGTGCGCCGGGCGGTTCGGCCCCCGGAGCGGGGGTGATCCCGCCGAAGACCTTCGCCAGGATCGCGACGGTTACGAACGAGAGGGCGAAGACGGTCGCCATCACCGCGACGATCCCGAACAGCTCGACGCCGAACTGGTGGGCCGCCGCCATCCCGCCCCCGAACAGGAGGCCGTTGGGCAGTCCGGGCGCCCCGGCGGGTCCGGCGAACTGCGTCTGCGCGAAGAAGGCGATCATCCCGACCCCGAAGAGGCCGCCGACGAGGTGTCCCGGCAGGAGGCCGACCGGGTCGGTGCACCAGGTGAGCCGCGCGCAGTACCGCTCCGCGAGCACGAACAGCGGGCCGGCGAGCAGCCCGAGGACGAGCGCGCTCCCGGGGCTGACGAACCCCGCGAGCGGGGTGATCACGATGAGGCCCATCAGGACGCCGTTGCCGGCGTCGACGATCGACGGCGCCTGGCGGTTGGCGATCCCGGTCGCGGCGAGGACCGAGAACATCGCGGCCGCGGCGGCCAGGAACGTCGTGAGGACGACCACGATCGCTTCGTCGTTGAACTGCAGGACGCTGCCCGGGTTGAACCCGAACCAGCCGACCCACAGGAGCAGGATGGCGAGGGTGAACCAGGCGGGCCGGACGTTCAGGGGGACGGCCACCGACCGGGTCAGCCCACGGGCCCGTTCCTCCCGCCAGATCTGCAGGAGGACCCCGAGGCCGGCGGCGCCCGCGGCGCCGTGGACGACGAGCCCCCCGGCGAAGTCGACCATGCCCATCTTCGCGAGCCAACCGGTCGGGTTCCAGATCCAAGCGGCCGGCAGGTTCCAGATCACGGCGAAGTAGACGATCGTGTAGACGGCGACGACCGACGGCTTGACCTTGCGGAGGAAGACCACGCCGACGAGCGCGAGGGTGACGGCCGCGAACGCGGTCTCGAACAGGAAGTAGGTTCCGACGGAGAGCCCGGTGCCGAAGTACCCGGGTTGCATCGACCACCAGGTGTCGGTCACCGGGTTCCCGGCGCTCGAGGTGAACCCGCCGAGGAACAGCCCGGGGGCGTACGTCGGGTTCCCGATCACGCCGTGCCACGTCGGCGCGAAGGCGGTGTTGAATCCGACGGCCGCCATCACGACGAGGGCCGCGCCGGTGAAGTACAGCGTCTTGTAGAGGCTGTAGGCGAACGATGCGCCGAGCTCGCCGACCTCCAGAAGGCCGACCGAGACGGTCATCGTGAAGACGAGCAGCCCGGCCAGCAGGACCCAGAGGTTGTTGACCAGGATCTGGTAGGTCGCCCCGATCATCCGAGAACGAACCCCGGCGACCGTCCGTCCTGGCCCGTCCGGCCGAACGCGAGCCCCGCGGGCCGGTCGGCGAGGGTCGGGGGCGTCACCGACCCGCGTTCGCGCCGGCCCGCCCTATTTGAACTCACCTCCACGGGAACCCGGGGGGAGGAGCGTTATCGGACCCCGCCCGAATGGCCCGCCGTGCCGGAGACCGGGTCGCTGCTCGCCGGTCTGGAGTGCCGCGCGTGCTGCACCGAGGTCGACGCGGACCGGTTGGCCACGAGCTGCCCGACCTGTGGCGGGGCGCTCTTTGCGACCTACCGGACCGCCGGTCTGGACTTCGCCCGGTGGCGGCGCGACCTCGCGAGCCGACCCGCGACGATGTGGCGCTACCGCGAACTGCTGCCGGTCCGTTCGACCGACCACGTGACCAGCCTGGGCGAAGGATGCAGTCCGATCCTCCCGCTCGGGCCGGTCCCGGAGGCGCCGGGGATCTCCCTGTCGCTGAAGGACGACGGCGGGCTGCCCACCGGTTCGTTCAAGGCGCGCGGAATGGCGGTCGCGGTCTCTCGCGCCCGCGAGCTCGGGGTCGCCACGATGTTCGTCCCGAGCGCGGGCAACGCCGGGGTGGCGCTCGCGGCGTACGGAGCACGGGCGGGACGGACCGTGCGGATCTACCTGCCCGAGGGGACCCCGGAGCCGATGCAGCGGGCCTGCCACCGCTACGGCGCGGGGCTCGTGACGGTTCCCGGATCGATCCGGGAGGCGGGCGCGGAAGCGCGTCGGCGGGAAGCCGGGTCCGGGGCGTTCGACATGTCGACGCTGCGCGAACCGTATCGGGCCGAGGGAAAGAAGACGATGGGACTCGAGATCTGGGAGCAGAGCTCGGAGGCGACCTTTCCGGATGCGATCGTCTATCCGACCGGCGGGGGGACCGGGATCGTCGGGATGGACCGGGCGTTCCGGATGCTGCGGGACGGGGGCGCGGTCGACCGAACGCCCCGGCTCTACGCGGTTCAGCCGGACGGGTGCGCGCCGATCGTCCGCGCGCTCCGAGCGGGGGCGGCCCGGGCCGACCCCTGGGACGCGCCGACCACGATCGCCCCCGGTCTCGCCGTTCCGTCGCCGTTCGCCTCGGAACGGATCCTGGAAGCGATTCGCGCGAGCGGGGGAGGCGGGGTCACCGTGAGCGACGCGGCGATCCGGGAGGCCGTCGTCCACCTCGCGCGACGACACGGGGTCAGCGCGTCGCCCGAGGGGGCCGCCCCGTACGCCGCCCTGCCCGGTCTGCTGCGCGAAGGGCTCGTTCGTCCCGGTGAGCGGGTCCTCCTCTACAACACCGGGAGCGGGATTCCGTTCTGGACCTCCGCGGACTGACCTCCGGCTCCGGAACGGCCGCCGACCGGTCCTCCGCCTTCCGCTCGGCCGAAGGGTTCATCCCCACCGCCCCGGGCTCCTCCCCCGTGGACTCTCGGTGGGCCTCCGCTCGCGACGAGCGTGCGTTCGGCCGACCGGCCCGACGGGCGCGATGGCATCGCCGGGCGGAACGCCATCTGCTGCCGGTGGCCGCCTCGGGGAGCTTCACGTGGGGCGTCCTCCTCGAGGCGCATCCGACGGTCCACCTGGGTCCGTACGCGCCGCTCGCGTTCCTCGGCGTCGGAGCGGGGGCGGCCGCGGGGGCCGCCCTGCTGCGGTTCGCTCGGCCGCATCCGGGGGCGAGACGGATCCCCGAGGACGGAGGTCGGCCGCTCGACGACGCGCCGGTCGAACCCCCGCCTCCTCGGCTCGCCGCCCCCGGGAGGAGCGCCCCGATTCCGGTGCGCCCGTTGGCCCCCACGGCCGCCCGAGCCCCGCTCTCTCCGTCGGCCGACCAGCTGTGGACCCACTGGCTCTCCGATGCGATCTCGGCGCTCCCGGTCGAGCTCGTCGGTCCGGTCCGGGAGACGGCCTACTCCGCCACCGAACCGGCCGGCGCGCCGGAGCGGATCGCGAAGCGGCCCGACTGGGCGGTCTCCGGCGGTCGATTGACGCCGCTCCGACCCCCGTACGATGAGGGAGATTCCGGGCGAGCCGCGACCGAGGCCGCGATTCGGCTGGGTCGCGCGCTCGCCCAGCACGCGTTTCCTCCGGTGGCCGGACGCGAATTGGACGGGCTTCCGGACGTCACCTTCGAGGACCCGAGCGGAGAGTGGGACGCCGGGCTCGCCGCAGCGATCCCTCCGACGCCAGTCCCGACGCCGGCCGTCGTGGCGACGACCCGGCTCCAGCCGCCCAATCTCACGGTCGTGCCGTGGACCTCTCGCGGCTCCCGGACGACCGAACCATCGGGGTCGTGTGCGACCTGCGAGCGGGACCTCGGTCGCGAGGACGCCTGGGAGCCGTGCCCCGCGTGCGACGACCCGGTCTGCGCCCGGTGTCGGACGCTCGCCGTGATCCAGCACGGACAGACGTGGTGCTCCGATTGCGCGCGGTCCCGGGCCTGGAACGGTCCGGACGTCGCGACCTAGGACGACCGACGTCGGCCGGAGGACGGCCGGGCGCGGCGCCTCGGTCGTCGCGGTGGGCGAGCTCCCGGCTCCGACGGTCCGCAGACGCCGTGCCAGACCCCGTCCGGGTCGGCCACGAACAGCAGCTGGACCCATCCGTCCACGAAGCCGACCTTCGGGCGGGCCCCGGCCCGGATCATCCGACGGAGCCAGCGCTGGGGATCGTCCGCGTAGAAGCCGAAGTGATCGAACGCCTCGCCGCGCCGGATCGGTTCGTAGAACGGAGTTCCCTTCGGATAGTAGTTGAGCTCGATGCGGTGCGGGGACCCGGGGAGGGCGAGGTGCACCCACTGGCCCCCGTGAGAGAACCATCCCTTCTTCACGACCCGGAATCCGGCGGCCCGGTAGAACCGGAGCGATCGGGCGAGGTTCGCCACCCGGATCCCGGAGTACACGAATCGAACCTTCGACGCCATCGGCGGGCGATGCCGGCGCGGGAGATAGTCCTTGACCGCCGATCGGGCGAGGAGAGGGCCGTTTCGTCGCCCCCTTGGGGGCTTAAGGCGGGGCCCGATAGAGGCCGTTCCAAGCATGTCCTCCGACGGGTCGACGGGCCTCCGGCGGGAGATCGGGCTGCGCAATGCGATCGCGCTCTACGTCGGGTCGGTCCTCGGATCCGGAGTCCTCGTCCTCCCCGGGCTGGCGGCCCAATTGGCGGGTCCCGCGTCGCTGATCGCCTGGGCGATGCTGGCCGTCGCGAGTCTCCCCTTCGCCCTGACGTTCGCGACGCTCTCGGCCCGTCGACCGGAGTCGGGAGGCATCTACGCCTTCGCCCGGGAGGCGTTCGGTGGCACGCTTGCGGCGCCGACGGCGTGGTTGTTCGCGCTCTGGTCGATGGTCGGTGCCCCCGCGGTGGCGTTGATCGCGGCGGCGTATCTCGGGTACGCGTTCCCGATCGATCGACCGGAAGCGTTCGCGCTCGGATTCGGCATCGTCGCCGCCGCGTTCGCCGTGAACGTCCGGGGCATCCGGTTGAGCAACGCCGTCCAGATCGCCATCGTGCTCGCGATCGCCGGACTTCTCGTCGTCACGATCGCGCTCGCCGGGGTTCGGGTGCGGGCCGGGCAGTTCCAACCGTTCGCCCCGTACGGCGCGATCCCGATCGGGACCGCCGCGGCGCTGATCTTCTGGTCGTTCCTCGGCTACGAGAACGTCTCGAACGTGGCGGAGGAGTTCGTCGATCCGCGCCGCGACTTTCGGCGAGCGGTCTACGCGAGCGTCGCGATCGTCGGGTTGCTGTACTTCGCGGTCGCGTTCGTCACGGTCGGTACGGGGGCCGACAAGGCCGGCGGCGGGGTCGCCCCGTTCGCCGCGATCCTCGGGAGCGTATTCGGACCGTACGGTGCAGCGGGGACGGCGATCCTCGCGGTGGTGATCATCTTCTGCGTGGTGAACGCGTACTCGACCGGGATGTCCCGGGTCGTCTACGCGGCGGCCGGCGACGGAGCGTTCCCCCGGCGCCTCCACACGATCGACGCAGAGACCGGCGTCCCGCGCGCGGCTCTCACGACCCTGTTCCTGGGCGGTGCGGGCGTGTTCGTCGTCTACTACCTGTTCGACGTCGACCTGACGCTCGCGCTCCTGGTCGCGAGCGGAGCGGCGATCGCAGTCTACGCCATCGGTTCCGCCGCGGCGATCCGGATCCACGGTCCCACCGGGACCTCGGACCGCCGAGCGCGCGCGATCGCGGTCGTCTCCCTCGCCCTGTCGCTGGCCGTCGCGCCCTTTCTGGGGTGGCCCGTGCTCGTCGCCGTCACCGTGCTGGCGATCGGGGCCGTCGTCCGATGGATCCCCCGGAGTCGGGGCAACGCCCCGGCGTGACCCCGAACTACGGGGAACGGTCCGATCGATCGGTCGGGTTCGAGTCCCGCGCGGGGCTGATATAGGCGGAGAGGAGAACCCCGAACGGGTGGCACCGTGCGCAAGGGGATCCTGGCGATCGGCGTGGTGCTCGCGGTGATCGGCGCGGTCGTGATGACGGTGCCGCTCCTGCCGGATTCCGAGAGCTTCTCGGCCTCGACCCCGGGGCCGTGCAACGAGGGCGCGAACTGCACGCAGGCGTTCAACGTCTATTCGGCGAGCGACGGCGTCTTCGGCGGCACGTCCGCGAAGCTCAGCTGGTCGTCGACCGGGACCGTGACGTTCGTCGCCGTCACGTGCACGAAGCAGATCACGACCGATGTCCTCGACAGCCAGAACGCCTCCCAGATCGACGCCGCGTGCGGCACGAACCACACCGTCGCGGACGCGTCCGGGACCAGCGGGTCGTACACGTTCACGATCCCGTCCGGCGGCAGTCTCGCCTACTTCGCGTTCTCGTCCGCGAGTACCCTCCCGACCGTCAGCACGACCTTGACGACGACCTCGCCGCTGCTCGGCCTGGCGGGCGTCGCGCTCGGCATCGTCCTGATCCTGCTCGGACTCGTGCTGCGTCCGAAGGCGCGGAGGGCCGGCGCCGGATCGGCCGCCCCGGCGTCCGCCGGCGACCGTCCGTCCCCGCCGAGCGGCTGACCGTCGCCCGCCCCGAACCCCGTCGGAGCGGGTCAACGCCGCTTGACCCGCGGCTTATCGGCCCTCTCGCCCCGTTCCCGGTCCGATGATCGCCGCCGAGGAAGCTCGGCCCCCTCGGGCCCGGGTCGTCGTCGAGGCCGAGCGCTGCAAGGGATGCGACCTCTGCGTCGTCGTCTGCCCGCAGCGGAATCTGCACCTCGCGACGGGGTTCAACCGGGGGGGGTACCACCCGGCCGTGTTCCGGTACCACGGAGACCGGGGCGACTGCACGGCCTGTGGCCTCTGCTACTGGGTCTGCCCGGACTTCGCGATCACCGAGGTGGCGAGGCTGGTCCCATGAGCGACCCACCGGAGTTCCTCAAGGGGAACGAGGCGCTCGCGTACGGGGCGCTGCGCGCCGGGCTGACCGCGTTCTACGGGTACCCCATCACCCCGTCGAGCGAGATCCCGGAGACGCTGGCGGCCGCGTTCGGCCGGCCGAGTTACCCCCGGTTCCGGGTGTTCCTCCAGGCCGCGAGCGAGCTCGAGGCGATCAATCTCGCGATCGGCTCCGCGGCGACCGGTGCACGGACGATGACGGCGACCTCCGGGCCGGGATTCAGCCTGAAGCAGGAGGGAATCTCCTACGCGGCCGCCATGGAGCTCCCGCTCCTGATCGTGAACGTCAACCGCGCCGGTCCGGGCCTCGGAAATCTCGGCCCCGAGCAGAGCGACTACTTCCAAGCGACCCGCGGCGGGGGCCACGGAGGATACCGCACGATCGTCCTGGCTCCGGACTCCGTGGCCGAGATGGCCCGGATGCCCTCGCTCGCGTTCGCCCTCGCGTTCCGGTACCGCACGCCCGTGATCGTCCTCGCGGACGCGTTCCTCGGGCAGCTCAAGGAGGACCTCGAGCTTCCCGAGGTCGCCGCCGAGGCGGTGGAGACCCCGTGGGCGGTGACCGGGGCGCTCGGGCGCGAGCGTCACGTGCTCGCCTCGATCCACCTCGAGCTCGCGGACCAGAATCGGCATTCGCGGCACCTCCAGGAGAAGTTCGCGACGATCGGCCGACTCGAACAACGCGCGGAAGACGTCGCGACCGACGACGCGGACGTGGTGATCGTGGCGTACGGCATCTGTGCGCGGATCGCTCGGGCCGCCGTCGTGGCCCTTCGGGACCGCGGTTGCAAGGTCGGGTTGCTCCGCCCGATCTCGCTCGCTCCCTTCCCGCGGGATCGGATCGACGATCTGGTCCTGAGCGGCGTCCGACGGTTCCTGGTCCTGGAGCTGAACCACGGACAGATGGTCGACGACGTCCAGCTCGCGGTCGCCGGCCGGGCGGAGGTCCGCTCCGTGACCGAGGTGGGAGGTCTGCTCCCGTCGATGGCCGCCCTCGGGGCCGCCGTGGAGTCGATGTCGGACCGCCCCGCGTCGTTCGTCGACGCCGAGGAGGTGGACGCGTGAGCGCCGTCCTCCGGTACGAGACGAAGCTCGGGGAGCTTCCCACCCTCACGGGGACTCCGACGCACTACTGCGCCGGGTGCGAACACGGAACCCTGACCCGGCTCCTGGCGAGCGCGGTGGATGCGAGGGGGGCGCGGGAGCGGGCGGTCCTCGTGAGCAGCGTCGGGTGCAGCGTTCTCGCGCACGAGTACCTGAACCTCGACGCCGTGCAAGCCCCCCACGGCCGCGCTCCCGCCGTCATGGCCGGGATCAAGCGGGTCCGGCCGGACCTGCTGGTCTTCGGGGTTCAGGGCGACGGAGACGCCGTCTCCATCGGCCTCCTCGAGCTGATGAACGCGGCGAACCGGGGGGAACCGATCTCGATCTTCCTCGTGAACAACGCGATCTACGGGATGACGGGCGGTCAGATGGCCCCGACGACCCCTCCGGGGATGGTCACCACCACGACGCCGGCGGGACGCGATGTGGCCAGCACCGGTCGCCCGATCGACGCGACGAAGCTGCTCCTCGGTCTCGAAGGACCGTCGTACATCCGCCGCGTCTTTCTGCCGGTCGCTCCCACGAGCTCTCCCGACACGTTCAACGCCCGGGGGGCCCTCGAGGGAGAGGCGGCCATCCGTCACGCGTTCGAGACCCAAGAGCGCGGAGGCTTCTCGTTCGTCGAGTTCGTCTCCACCTGTTGGGTCAATTGGAAGGTCTCGATCCTCGAGTCGAAACGGTACGCGGCTCGCGTCCTCGCTCCCCTCTTTCCCCCGGGACTGTACCGGGACCGGTTCGGTGTGGAGGGACGATGAAGCGGGAGACGATCGTGGCCGGGCACGGGGGCCAGGGAGTGCTGGAGCTCGCCACCTGGCTCGCCTATTCCCAACTCGTCCGGGGCCGCCACGTCGCGTACACCCCGTCGTACGGACCCGAGACTCGGGGCGGGAAGGTCCGGTGCTACGTCGTCGCCTCGGACGACCCGATCGCCTCCCCGATCGTGGAAACCCCGGACCTCCTGATCGTGATGAACACGCCGTCCATGGACTTCGTGCCGTCGCTCCGGCCGGGCGGTACCCTCCTCGTGAACCGCTCCCTCGTCGGCGACGTGCCGGCGCACCCCGAGCTCCACGTGGTCGAGGTACCGGCGACCCAGTTGGCCGCCGACCTGGGCCCGTCCTTCCCCGAGGCGGGGCCGGACACGTCGATCGCCGCCAACGCGGTGATGCTCGGCGCCGTGCTGGCGTTGGAGGGGGGCCGGTGGCCGGACGAAGCGCCCATCGTGGATCGGGTCCTCCGACACTACCTGACCGACCGCAAGGCAGCGCTGCTTCCGCTCGACGCGGCGGCGGCGGAGACGGGGTTCCGTTCGATCCGCGACCCCTCTTCCGAGAGGGCGCCCCCGGCGCGGACCGTCGCCGCGTGATCGGGGCGCCTGCCTCGAGCGGGTCCATCCCCCGCCCGGTCGCGCGACGAAATCCTCATCCCACCCGGACCGCCTTCCGGGGCCGGCGATGTCGGGAGATCTGCTGTCGCAGGAGTTCGATACCGGTGTCGCGGAGGACGAGATCGAAGCGGCCGCCGGGAAGTACAGCATCGGGACCGTTCCCGGGACGACGTGGAAGGCGCTCGTCGCGATCGGCCTGGTCACCACGCTCGTCGGTGTCGCACTCGAAGCGATGACTTACGGCGGGTTCGCTCCGCTGCCGGTCTACTACCCCACTCCGCTCGGCTCCGGCCTGCTGCTCGCGGTCGTGGTCGCGGGGCTTCTGATCCTCGCGGTCGGAGCGGCGCTGCGTCGCCAGACGATCCGGGACCCGCCCCTCGAGCCGATCGTGTAATCGCCGCCGAGATGTCGGCGGACGCAGAGGGACCGTCGCGCGGTACCCTTCGGAACGTCCGGCTCGGCGGGCTTCTCTGGACCGTCGGGGCGGTGCAGTTCCTGGTCGCCATGATCGTCGTGCAGCTGGCGTGGACGACCCCCTACGACGTCCTGACCAACGCGATCAGCGATCTCGGCGCGGTCGGCTGTCGGGAGAACGCGATGGGGACGTCGTACGTCTGCTCCCCGCTGCACGTGGTCTTCAACGTCTCGATCGTCGTGTTCGGCGCCTTCGTCGCCCTCGGGACGATGGCCGATTCGCCGGCCTTTCCCCGGGCGAAGTCGGCCACGGCCGGCTCGTCCCTCTTGCTCGTCGCGGGGATCGGAGCCGCGATCGTCGGCGTGTTCCCGGAGGACACCGTCGGCGCCGCCCACGGGATCGGCGCCCTCCTCGCATTCGGAGGGAGCGCGGCGGCCCTGGTGCTCCTCGGAATCTCCATGACGCACGATCGCCGGTGGGCCGGCTACCGCGGCTTCACGCTCGCGTGCGGGGCCGTCGCCGGGGGAGTGCTCGTCGCATCGCTCGTCCGGTCCGAGTACGGCCCGGTGGGGTTCGGAGGGCTGGAGCGGTTGATCCTGGCCCCGGCCCTGCTGTGGTTGGGGGTGGTCGGGGTGCGGTTCGCCCGTACCGACGGCTCGGAGGTACGGGCCCGAGGGGATTCGAACCCCTGACCTTGCGGTTAAGAGCCGCCTGCTCTACCGAGCTGAGCTACGGGCCCGCGGACGGTCGGTGCGGACCGTCGACCGCCAGATAAGGTTGCGGACGCTATCGCCGGAGACGCTCGAGCGCGGCGCCCACCATGAGCGGGAAGAGGAGGGTGGCGTCGCCGTCGACCGTCAGGTGCTGCGCCGTCGCCTTCACCTTCCCCCACGAGACCGCCTCGCGGGTCCGGGCCCCGGAGAGGCTGCCGTCGCGTTCCATCGCGGTCGTCACGTACAGCGCCGCGTCGAGCCCGCCCCGGAACTGGTTCCACCAGATCGTGTGGTGCTTCGAGATCCCGCCGCCGAGCATCACGGCCCCGGACCGCTTCGCCTCGTAGACGAGGTCGGAGAGCCGCTGCTCGTCGCCCATCAGGTCGAACGTGAGGCTCCGGTGGTCCTGCCAGAACAGCCAGACCTGCGAACCGACCGCGCCGTCCGTGATCCCCGGAACGAAGACCGGGACGTTCCGGTCGTACGCCGCGCGGAGGATGCTCGACTCGGCGGACGCCGGGATCGCCTCCCCGAGCGCCCGGGCCAGGGTCGTGGTCGCGAGGGAGCGCGTCCCTGCGCCCCAGAGGCGGGCGAGGATCGGCCGCATCTTCCGCTCGATGATCGTCCCGTAGTTCGCTTCCGGGATCACGACATTGCCCAGCCGGTAGAGGTGCCGGCGGTGGAGGTCGGCGTCGTCCAGCTCCCACGCGCCGTGGTGGTACGGACGGAAGGCGCGCGCGAAGTCGTGGTCGAGCGTGCCGCACGTCGTGATCACGGCGTCGACGTACCCCTCGCGGACGAGGGTCGCGAGCACGCCGCGCGTCCCGGTGGCGACCAGGTCGGCCGGGAACGACAGGAACGTCGTCATCTCCCGGTCGTCGAGGATGCGCGTCAGGAGGTCGACGCCGTCGGCGACGTCCTTCGCCGAGAATCCGCCGCCGGCGGAGAGACGTCGCACGAACGCGTCGAGCGTCGGCGCGTCGTCGACGCGGACGTCCTCGACCCGGCGCGGCATGCTCCCGCCGAGTCGGCCGGGGTTAAAGCGCTCCCGTCAGACCGAGCGTCAGAGAGTGGAAGACGAGGATGTACGCGATCGCGTAGCCGACGAGCGCTCCCCCGTTCAGCAGGGGCAGGCCCGCCTGGGGGTTGCCGCCCAGGACCAGTCGCATCAGTACCGCGTAGCCGCCGAGCGAGCCGAGCAGGGCGCCGATCGCGACCCAGAGATTGGCGCCGACTCCGAGCGACATCGGGAGCGACGGGAGCCAGATGAAGGCGGAGACGACGAGCGTCCCGGGGATCACGACGTCCCCGAGCCCCATGAACATCGCCGTCCGCGACTCGACCGGCTGCGCGCGCTGCTCCTTCAGGCTCGGCGCGTGGGCGTAGTCGTAGCCCGCCGAGTCGGGCATCACCATCAGGATCGGGAGCTTCATCTCCGTCACCACCTCGGCGAGGGAGACCATGTGCTTCGTCCGGTAGACGGCGATCGCGTCGTAGACCATCAGCGCCCCGAGCAGGATGAACGCGGGGAGGATCGCGAAGGAGATCCCGAGCAGCGCGATCAGCGAGCCGCCCGCCACGAAGCCGACCAGGTCGACGACGTACCACTGCGGCTCCATCAGCAGCGCGAGGTAGCAGCCGGCGCTCGCCATCGCGGCGAACAGCAGCGCCGGGTCGGCGACGATCTCCGCCGAGTACGGTGGCAGCAGGATCACCCCGGGCGGGGCGAGCGAGAACGTGGCGTAGAGCGTGAAGTAGAGCGACCCGGAGATCGCGAGGAGGATCAGCTGGCGCAGGGCCGAGAGGCCGCCCTGCTGCCGCGCGAGGAACAGGATCCCGAGCGGCGCGATGACGATCAGGGCGATGATGAACAGCGGGGCGGTCGGGCTCTGCGGGTTCGACGTCGACGAGAGGCCCGCGGAATGGAACGGCGCCGAGAGGGCCAGCCCGACGATCTGCGCCCCGACGTACAGGAGCAGCAGACCGACCCAGCG
>JASHWW010000110.1 GCA_030043855.1 Thermoplasmata archaeon | reverse complement strand
CGAAGGAACCGCCGGCGCGCGGCGAACGGAGCTCGGCGATCACGGGACCCGGGACGACGCCGCTGGTCGAGGTCGGATGGCGGACCCCCGCGCTGGGCGAGCCGGGCACGGCCGAACTGATCGTTCTGGATGCCGTGCTCGGGGGCGAGACCGGCTTCTTCACGGTCGGTGCGAGCTGGCGACGGACCTCGGAACATCCGAGTTCCCGCCTCTACCGCGGATTGGTCGATCCGGGGATCGCGGTCCGCGCGTCCAGCGATTGGCGGTACGGCGTCTGTCCCGGCTTGTTCGTGGTCCGCGCGCACGCCGCCGCGCAGGTGCCCGTGGAGCGGCTGGAGGAGAAGCTCCTCGCCACGGTCGACCAGCTCGTCCGAACCGGTCCGACCCGGGCCGAGATCGAGGAGGTCCGCACGAAGGTCCGGCGGGGCGCCGACCTGGCGTACGAAGGGGCATCGCGGACCGGTTTCCGCCTGGGGTACTTCTCGTCGGTCCGCGACGTGGGCTACGAGGACGAGTTGTTCCGTTCGATCCTGCGGGTGACACCGGCCGGGGCCCGCGCCGCCGCACGTTCCCTCTTCCGACCCGAGTCCCGGGTCATCGTCCGATATCTGCCGACGTCGGAGGCCGCCGATGAGTGACCGCGGCGACCCCCTACGGTTCGAGTATCGGGACGGCCCCGACGGCCTGCGCGTGGCGCTCCAGGCGCCTCCGCGGGGGGCCGGCAGTTTCTCCGCCACGTACGTGGCGCCGGCGGGCTGGGCCTACGACCCTGCCGGCACCGAAGGCATCGCGCACGCGGTGAACCGGTTGATGACCAGCGCCGCCGGGCCGTACGACCGCGTCGCCCTCGCCCGCGTGCTCGACCGCGCCGGAGCGACGCTCTCGCACGATGCGAGCCCCGAGGCGGGGGAAGTGACCATCTGGGGACCGACCGAGGTGTGGCGACCGCTGCTGCGCCTGCTTGCGCTCGTCGTGCGCGAACCCCGGTTCGACGAGGACGATGTCCTTCGGGTGCGCCGACAGATGCACGAACACCAGCTGCGCGAGCTCCAGCAGCCCGCCGGCCGGGCGGAGCGAGAGCTCCTCCGCTCGATCTTCCCCGAGGGTCATCCGTACCGCGAGACCGGGTCGGGAACGGCTGCGTCGCTCCGCCGGATCGTTCCGCGCCGGCTTCGGGAGTTTCACCGGCGGCAGTACGTGGCGCGCGACGCCCTTCTGGTCGTCACGGTGGCCGCCCCGCGGGAGCGGGTGGAGCGGGAGGTCCGAGCCCGATTCGGATCCTCGGTGCCGGCGCCGCCACCCATCGCGGCACCGGTCCTCCGACCGCGGCCTCCCCGGGAGCTGCGCATCGAACTCCCGGGCAATTCGCAGGTCGAGGTCCGGATCGGGGGCAGCTCGATCCCCCGGGGGGCCCAAGAGTTCCCGGCGGCGTTCCTCGCCAACGAGGTCCTCGGAGGCCGACCGCTCCTCGCCCGGCTCTTCCAGCGGATCCGGGAGAAGGACGGCCTCGCGTACCACGCGTCCAGCGAGATCGAAGCGATGCGGTCGGGCGGCTATTGGGTCGCGCAAGCGGGGACCGGTGCGGACCGGTATGCTCGGGTACGCGCCGAGCTCGGCGAGGAGGTCGGTCGCATCCGGACGGCCACCGTGGGCGCGGCGGAGCTCACGGCGATCCGGGAGAGCGCGATCGGGGAGCTGCCGCTCTCTCTGGAGACGACGGCCGAAGCGCACGAGCTCGCGGTCGACGCGGCGTACCACCGGTTGCCGGGCGACCACTGGGCCACCTGGCCGCGGACGCTGCGCGCCGTGCGCCCGCGCGACGTCCGCGAGGCCGCGCAAGTCGCGTTCGAGACCCGCTCCCAGACCACGGTACTGGTCGGTCCGATCGGGCGCCGCTGACCGGGATCACGGTCCCGCGCCGTCGTCGGTCGCGATCCGCTCCGGGTGCGCGTAGACGGTGAACCGTCCGTCCCGGACGAACCCTGCGAGCGTCACGCCGAGTCGGTCGGCCGCCGTGATCGCCAGGGACGAGGGGGCCGAGACCGCGCCGACGATCGGGATCCCGGCCGCGGCGGCCTTCTGGACGATCTCGAAGCTGGCGCGACCGCTCACCTGCAAGACCCGTTCGGAGAGCGGGATCTCACCCGCGAGGAACCGGGCTCCCACGACCTTGTCGACCGCGTTGTGCCGTCCAACGTCCTCCGCCACCATCAGGAGCGCCCCGTCGCGCCCGAAGAGACCGGCGGCGTGCAAGCCCCCGGTTCGCTCGAACAGCGGTTGGGCGCCGCGCAGCCGTTCGGGGAGCGCCGCCAGGTCCGCCGCCGCGACGACGAGGTCGCTGCGGACCGGTCCTCCGCGCTCGGCGAACAGCCCCTGGACCAGGGCGCGACCGCAGACCCCGCAGCTCGAGTTGACGAGGAACTGGCGCCGCCGCTCGGGATCGACCCGCACGAGCTCCCGGGTGCGGACCGTCACGACGTGGTCGCCGTCGCGCGTCGGGACCTCGACCGCCGCGACCTGACTCGGATCGGTCAGGATCCCCTCCGTGAACAGGAACCCCACGGCGAGGGCCGCGTCGTCGGTCGGCGTCCGCATCGTGACCGCGACCGTCTCCGAGGTCGGCCCGTGGGCCAGGCGGATCTCGAGGGGCTCTTCGGTCGCCACCGTCTCCTGGATCGGATACGCGAGGGATCGCCGGTCCCGCACCGAGACCTGCCGACTCTCGAGCGAGGCGGTCGGGGACTTCGCACTCATCGCGCCGCCGGCCCCGCACGCCCGACCCCTCGCAGGAAGCCGAGGAGCATCCGGAGTCCGCGATTGACGTCGGGGTCGCGCAGGGTGGTCGCGAGCTCGAGCCAGCCGATGGCTCGGTCGCGTTCGGCCTTCCTCGCCTCGCGCAATCCGCGGGGGAGCGCCGCCGCCAGGACGGCGACGGTGTCGGGGTCGAGATCGCGCAGCCCCGACAGCAGCGCCCGGAGATTCTCGCCCGCCCGCCGGACGGTGTCGGCCGGAACCCGTTCGGTGAGCACGGCGAGCACCCGGTCCTCTTCCGTCACCACGTCGGTGGCGAGCCGGAGCAGGCCGTGCTCGTCGAGCGCCCGGACGAGCGCGAGTGCTGCCACCAGGGCCGTGCCGGACCGCTCGATCTCGCGTACGAGGTCGTCGCGCGAGAGCTCGGCCGGGACGCGCCGCGCGTTCGGACGGTTCCGGATCGGACGCGCCACCCTACCCTCCGGGCCGGCGGTAGTCGGCGCGCGCCCACTTTTGGTCGACGTTGACCCCCGGCTGGGGATACCGCCGCTTCCCCCGGGGGCTCGTCAGGGGGATCGCGGGAACTCGCGGCTCGTCGGGAGCGAAACGCTCGAGGCGGACGCGCACTCCCTTGTAGTCGGGGGTCTGGGCGACGGGATCGCGCACGTCGGACGTCAGGCGGTTGACCGCCGCGTCCCCGCGGTCGTGCAACGTGAGGAACAGCGTCGTGCCGGCGACCCGGTCCGTGACGACCGCGCGCGCCTTGACCGCCCCGTTCGGGGAGACGAGGCGGACGAACTCTCCGTCCTGGACCCCGCGTTCGCGAGCCAGCGCCGGAGGGATCTCGACGAACGTGGAGGGCACCTTGCGGACGATCCCGGCATCTTCGTACGTCAGATTCCCCCAATGGAAGTGTTCGAGGAGACGACCGTTGTCCAGCGTCAGGTCGAATTCCGCGGGAACGTCCTTCGGTCGCGACCACGTCAGGGGAAACAAGCGGGCCTTCCCGTCGGGGAAGGCGAATCGCTCGCGATGGAGCACCGGGGTGTCCGTTCCGTCGACCGCGATCGGCCACAGAAGACTCGCAAACCCCGGGAGGCGGTCGAACCGGGCGCCCGCGAAGACCGGCGCCACGCGGGCCGCCTCGTCGAGCACCTCCGCCGGGCCGGCGTAGCTCCAACCCGCGCCCATGGCGTTCGCCACCGCGGTCACGATCTCTCCGTCGGTTCGCGCGTCGCCCAACGGCTCCATCGCCCGGTACAGCCGCTGGAGCCTCCGCTCGGTACTCACGAACGTCCCCTCCTTCTCGAGGCTCGCCGCAGCGGGCAGGACGACATCGGCGCACTCGGCCGTTCGCGTCAGGAACAGTTCGTTGACCGCGAGGAATTCGAGGCGGGAGAACGCCTCGGTGACCTTCGCCTCGTCCGCGTCGGCGAGCAGCTTGTCTTCGCCCAGGATCCAGAGGGCCCGGATCCGCCCGTCGAGGATCGCGTCGACCATCTCCGTGCTCGTCAGCCCTTTGGTCGTCGGCAGCGGCGTTCCCCAGACGGCCTCGACCCGGGCGCGCGCTTCGGGGTCGTCGACCTTCTGGTAACCGGGGAGGAACGCCGGCAGGCATCCGAAATCGCTGACCCCCTGGACGTTGCAATGGCCCCGCAACGGGTACCCTCCCGTCGCCGGACGTCCGAAATTCCCGGACACCAGCAGCAGGTTGCAGATCGCCGTCGAGGTGTCGCTTCCGTTCTGGTGCTGCGTGATCCCCATCGCCCACAACGCGCAGACGGACCGCGCCGCGTGCACCATCTCCGCGAACCGGACGATCTGTTCGGGCGGAACGCCGGACTCGGCCGCGACGAACTCCACGGTGAACGGCGCCAGCGAGGCGCGGTACGCCTCGAGACCGTTCACTCGGCCGTCCAAGAAGCCTCGGTCCTCCCAACCTCGGTCGAGGAGCAGCTTCGCAACGGCGCTCAGAACGAGCAGGTCGGTCCCGGGCCGGGGCGCGAGGTGGAGGTCGGCTCGTTCCGCCATCTCGTGCCGACGCGGGTCGAGCACGATCAGCTTCTGGCCCCGGAGCTTGTGGGCGCGCTTGACGCGACTCGCGAGCACGGGATGGGATTCGGCGGTGTTCGAACCGAGGGTGATCACGAGATCGGCCGACTCGATGTCGTCGATGGTGCCGGGGTCGGCCCCGATCCCCACCGTGCGGAGGAGGCCGGTGGTGGCCGGGGCCTGACAGTACCGTGCGCAGTTGTCGATGTTGTGGGTACGGAGCACTTGCCGGGCAAACTTCTGGGTCAGGTACGCCTCTTCGTCGGTCCCGGTACACGTCGCGATGACGCCGATCGCGTCCGGACCGTAGCGCTCCCGAATGGAGGTCAGTCGGGCGGCGACGTGCCCGATCGCCTCGGCCCAGTTCCGCTCCACGAATCGATCGCCGTCGCGCACGAGCGGCGTCGTGAGCCGGTTCGGACTGTTGACGAACTCCCACCCGAACTTCCCCTTGATGCACGTCGCGAGGCCGTTCGCCGGGGATTCCGGCCGCGGCTGGATCTTCAGGATCTCGCGGCCGCGGGTCCAGACCTCGAACGAGCACCCGACCCCGCAGAACGTGCACACCGTCTTGGTTCGCCGGATCGATGCCGCGCGACTCGCCGCTTCGACCTCGCTCGCGGCCCAGAGCGGGCCGAGGTCGGGTGCGGCCTCCTTGGTCCACGCGACGAGCCGGCGTCGGCTCTCCGGGGCCAGGTGCGAGAAATGGCTCGCCTTCCCCCGGATCGACTTCTCCATCATCGCGTCGACGGGGCAGACCGAAGCGCACGTTCCGCAGGAGACGCACGAGGAGTGGTCGACATCGACCCCGTTGTCCCAGACGACGCGGGGGGGCGACAGGGTCCAATCGACGTGGAGGACCTCGTTCACGACCAGGGTCTGGCACGCCGCGACGCAGCGGCCGCAGAGGATGCACTGGTTCGGGTCGTAGGTGTAGAAGGGGCTCGAATCGTCGATGGCATACGGCTTCGGCCGAAACTCTTGGCGTCGAACGTTCCGGCGCAGCGCTACGTTGTGGAGCTCGCAATCGCCGTTGTTCTTGTCGCACAGGGTGCACGCGAGTTCGTGCGAGTGCAGAACCGTCTGGAGCGCGGCGTCCTGCTGCGTCCGGACGATCGGCGACGTCGTGTCGACGTCGAGACCGTCCCGGACTCGAACGGCGCAGGCCCGGACGAGTTTTCCGTCGACGAGGACCAGGCAGGCATCGCAGGTCTGCAACGGACCGAGACTGGGCACGTAGCAGAGGCTCGGCACGTCGGTCCCGAGCGTCCGGAGCGCCTCGAGCAGGACCGCCCCGTCGTCCGCTTCCCGCAGGGTCCCGTCGACGCGGAATCGTACCATCGGTCAGCGACGGCCCCGGGAACGACCGTTCGCTCGCGGCGAGCCGTCGACCCTATTTATCGGACGGCGCGGCCGCCGTCGCGCGGCGCGGGCGACGGCCCGCCGGAGGTCGGCCGGCGTGTCCACGTCCTCCAACGAACGGGCCTCGGTCATCGAGAGCTCGACCCATTGCACCCGTCCGGCCACGTCGAGCTCCTCGACGAGGCGGCGGAGTCCGGCCCCGCGCACGAGAAGGTCGGACAAGTCCGAGGGTCGCAGCCCGGCATAGATTGCGCAGAGCGGCTCCGCCCGACGATCCGGCGTCCGCGGGACCACGCACCGGCCGCGATAGGCCCGGATCAGCCGGCGGAGGAGAGGAGCGTCGAGGAAGGGGAGGTCCCCGGCGAGGAGCAGGAACGGCCGGTCGGTAGCGGCGACCACCGTCGCGAGACCCCCGAGAGGCCCGCGATCCCACGTATCGGGCAGGATCGCCGGGCCGGACGGCGTACGGGGGGCGACGCTCACCAGGACCGGCACGAGACCGGCGCGGCGGATGGTCGCCGCCTCCCGTTGGAGAATGCTACGGCCGCCCAGAGAGCGGTCGAACTTGCCGGGTAGGCGTCGCGCGTGCCCGAGCAGAACGTAGGCCGTGCGGATCGTCCGACGATCGCCCCGGCCGGTGAGACGGCCGAGTGTCGGGGTCACGCCCGGCCTCGGGAGCGGCCCTGTCGCCGAAGAATCGGCCCCGCGTCGGCGAGGGACGCCTGCGTGCGCCGCGGCCGGCCGGGACCCTCCCGAGCCCACGGTTGCGCCAGGATCTCCGCGAGGTGGCGCGCGACGTCCGAGGGACTCGTCAGGAGGAGGCGCGTGCCGCCGAATCGGCGACCGGAGAATCCCTCCACCAGTACAATATCGCACGGGAGGCGACCGACGTCGAGACGGAATTCGCCCGGAAAGCTGACGAACGACCGGGGTCCCGAGAAGACGATCCAATCCGCGCCCGCGGCCGCGAATCGACCGGTATCTCGACCCCGAAGATCCGGGGAGTGGTGGGAATGCTTGACCACCGCGACGGAGAAGCCGCGCCGGCGCAACCGGTGAACGAGCCGTTCGACAAGAAGCGTTTTTCCCGAGCCGCTCCTCCCGAGCACTTGGATGACGCGAGGGCGTCCGCGCACGGCGTCGCCCCAGCGCACGGCGCGGCTATCACCTCTGTTGGTCCCGCTCGCCGACGCGCGAAGGGCGATCGACCGCGCCGCGTTCCGCCGGTGGCCGGTGGAACGGGTGGCCCTCCTTTCGGCGACCGGGCGCCTGGCGGCCTCCGAACTCCGCGCCCGTCACGACGTGCCGCGCCGCCGGCTCGCCGCGATGGACGGCTTTGCGGTCGGTGCCCCGTCCAGGTCCGGGACGAAGCGGTACCGGTTGAACCCGGGCGGTCTGGTTCCGGGTCGCCGGGCGACCTCCCAGCTGGCCCCCGGGGAAGCGATCGCCTGCGCCACTGGCGCCGTCCTACCGGCGGGCGCGGTGGCCGTCGTGCGGTTGGAGTGGGCGCACTCGGAGGGCGGACTCCTCCGCGTCCATCGAGCCCCCCGGAGCGACCAAGACGTGCACACCGCCGGCGAGGACGTGCGCCGGGGGACCCCCCTGCTCGCCATCGGGGAGACGCTTCGGCCGTACCATCTCGGGGTTCTGCTCGAGCAGGGAGTCGGTCGGGTTACCGTCTTCGCGCCCCGCATCACCGTGCTGGCCGTGGGCGACGAGATCGCCCGGGGTCGAGCGCCGTCGGGCGGGGCCGTCGCCGACACCATCACGCCGGTCCTCCGTCCCCTGTTGCCATCGTCGCGAGTTCGCGTGATCCGGGGCGTCCCGGACGACGTCCGCGGCCTCTCGCGTCGGATCCGCGCGGCGGCGTCGACGTCCGACCTCGTGGTCACTCTGGGGGGCTCGTCCGTCGGTCCCCGGGACCGAACGAAAGCCGCCATTCGTTCCGTCG
>JASHWW010000109.1 GCA_030043855.1 Thermoplasmata archaeon | reverse complement strand
ACCATGGTCACGGCTCCGCTGACCGGGCGGTCGCTCGGCGGGGACGGGTTGACGGCGCTGGGAGGAGCCACCTCGATGGACACCACGCTCTACTTCGTCACGCGATACGGCGACCCGGACGCCGGTAGCTTGGCGGTCGCGAGCGGGCTGATCCTCACGGTAGCCGCGAGCCTGCTCCTCCCGCTCCTGCTGTCGCTTCCGGGGGCGTGAGAATTAAGCCCTGTCGCGCCTCGCGCGGTCCGGGCTCGTAGTCCAGCGGTTAAGACGTCGCTCTCACACAGCGAAGATCGCCGGTTCGAATCCGGCCGAGCCCACCTGACCCGTCCTCTCCTCGACGGGTGAAATTTTGAGGGTCCGTTCGTACCGACGCGGGAACTGGTGCGCGATGTGGCCAACCACGGCAAATCGAGTTCGGATGTGAGCGAGATCCGGACGTTCGGTCGGGCCCAGGTGGCGTGGGAGTAGATTCGGAAACGTCCATAACGGCCCGTCCGTCAACGGGGGCCCGGGAGGCAGCTACTCTCCCTCGATCATCCCCCGAAAGGGGGAGCTGAGCGAGCGCTATCTGCGCGGGAAGCTCCTTTGCGAGCGTTCGGGGGAGGGGATCCCGACGACTTGGGACACGTTCTTCAGTGCGGAGGTGGGCGCCGCGGCCGCGCTCACGGGACTCATCTTCGTCGGTCTCTCGATCAACCTGACCCGCATCCTCAGCCTCCCGTTTGTCGCCAACCGGGGGCTGCAGGCGCTCCTGCTCCTCCTCGGGGTCGTCGGCGTCGACACGGTGGTCCTGGTGCCCGGCCTGACCCTCGTCCAATACGGTATCGGGGTGCTCGGGATCGGAGTGAGCCTCTGGTTCGTCCTGGACGAGATCGAACGCCGGACCTGGAAGCATTCCGACCCGAAGTTCCGGCCGTGGCTCGTCCGGCACACGCTCGAGATCCAGATCCCGTGCGCGCTCATCGTGATCGCCGGGGTCGTCTTCCTGTTCGGTTCCACCCAAGCGCGCGTCTGGCTCGTACCCGCGACGCTGGTCTGTTACCTGGTGACCGTCACCGAAGCGTGGGTGCTCCTGGTCGAGATCAACCGGTAGTCTCCGGACTCCCGAACCCGTCCCGAGGTCCCGCGGGTCGGTCGACCGCAGTCGCTATCCGAGCGGCCCGGTCGACGCCGGCTCGTGGGGCCCCGGGTCGAGCGCTGGGACTCTCGGCGGTACCTGCAATTCGAGGAGGAACGGACCCTCCCTTGCCGCGACCTGGTCCATCGGGTCGCTCTGACGAATCCCGCGCGGATCGTCGACCTCGGGTGCGGCACCGGCAGCAGCACGTCCGTGCTGCGGGCACGTTGGCCGGCCGCCCACCTCACGGGCCTCGACAGCTCGCCCGAGATGCTGGAGGCGGCCCGAAAGTCCTCGGACGCGACGGAGTGGGTCGCCGCCGATCTGCGAACGTGGTCGGCGACCGCGCCGTACGACCTCGTCTTCTCGAACGCGGCGCTGCAGTGGCTTCCCGACCACCGTTCGCTGCTGCCCCGGCTCTGGTCGTGGGTCGCCGAGAACGGGGGGCTCGCCTTCCAGGTCCCGGCCCGAGGTTCGCCCGAGCCCGCCTGGCTCGCGGCGGTCGCTGCCCTCCGGTCCCGGACACCGTGGGACCGCCTGTCGGGGGACGATCCGGCGATCGCGAACGTGCTGAGTCCGGAGGCGTACTACGACGTCCTCGGACCTTCCGCCCGACGAGTCGAGATGTGGGACACGGTCTACGCGCACGTCTTCCCGGACGCGAGGTCCATCCTGGACTGGATCCAGGGCACCGGACTCCGCCCGCTCCTGCAGCAGCTTCCCGAACCGGCCGCTCGCCAACTATTCCTGGACGAGCTCGGACGCGAGATCGCCGACCGGTATCCCCTCCGGGCGGACGGACGGGTCGTGTTCCCGTTCCTCCGGCGGTTCGCGATCGCCTACCGGTAGCCGCGAACGGGGGGGCCCGCGCAATTTCCCGGCGCACCGACGGAATCCTCGCCCTTCGTCGGGGTTATGGCGGGCGCCGGTGAGGAAGAAGCATGCCGCTCTTCGTCGCCGAGCACACCCACCCCGCCGATCGCTGCCCTGCCCGCAACCCCCAGATGGCCGCGGGACTTCTCGCGATCATCCAGAACGCCGGGAAGGCCGGGATCCGCATCCACGGGGATGCGGTCGCCCGGGACCAGCACCACCTCTACGTCATCGCCGAGGCGCCCGACGAGGCGTCCGTCCGGACCTACTTCGCGCCGTTCGGCCAGATGGGGACCCTGAGCGTCTCGCCCGCCTCCCACTGCGAAGAGGTCGTCGCCCGGGGCGCCTGCTAGTCGCCCCGTCTCGCTCCCGCGGCGACGGGTCACCCATATATCGGGGAAGCCCGTTCCGCCCCGCAGGTGGCCGGGTGGCAGAGACGGATCGGGTCGAACTCCTGAGCTCGGTCCCGCTCTTTTCCGCGCTCAGCAAGCGGCAGCTCAAGGGCGTCGCGGCGACCGCGCTCGAGCGCACGTTCCAGCCCGGCGAGACGATCGTCAAGCAGGGCGACAAGGGGATCGGCTTCTACCTGCTCCTGTCGGGGAACGCCGAGGTCCTTCGTGCCGGCCAGAAGGTCGGCTCGCTGTCGACCGGCCAGTTCTTCGGGGAGATGGCGCTCGTCGACGAGCAACCCCGGACGGCCGATGTCAAGGCGACCAGCGCGGTCCGGTGCCTCGTCCTGAACCGGTGGGAGTTCTGGGGCGCGGTCGGCCAGGACCCGGAGATCATCCGGGCGCTGTTCGTCGAGACCGTGCGCCGACTCCGCGCCGCGCAGACCGCTCCGGGCGGGCTCACCGAATAATCCCCGCGCCGAGCGGTTCCCGACCCCCGCGGGCGGAACTCGGATAAGACCGGAGGCCGTGGGTCCGCCCGAGGATGTTTGCTCGGATCCTCGTCGCGTCGGACGGCTCGGCGCCGGCGCGTCGGGCGTGCACCGTCGCGGCGACGCTCGCGGGTCAGTTCCACGCCCACCTGACGGTCGCGATGGTCCGACCCGCCCCGAAGAAGGGGTCGGACCCGTACCTCGAGAGCCTCGTCCCCGAGGCGGCGGACGGCAAGACCCTCACCGAGGTCGCAGAGGAGATCCAGAAGGAGGCGGCCGCCCTGGGCGCGGCGGGCTGCGACTCGGTGACCCTGCGGGGCGAGGTGCCGGACGCGCTGTTGGACTGGCTGAAGCAGAAACCGTACGACCTCGTCGTGGTCGGGTCTCGCGGCCTCTCCCGGGGCCAGCGGATCCTGCTCGGGAGCGTCTCGCTCCGACTCGCGAGCGAGGCGCCGTGCCCCGTCCTCGTCGTCCGGGGTCGGTTCGGCGGACACGTCCCGAAGGCGGCGCCGGGGCCCCGCGGCGCCTGACGCCGCGATCCGCCGGCGGGGGTGGCCGGCCGGCTATTTGCGCAGCAGCTTGAACGCGATGTTCCAGTTCCCGGTGGCCAGCGCCGACTTGACCCAGAGGATGCAGAGCGACTCGAGCTCGCGCGACCCCTCGATCCCCCCGATGTCGACGACGGAGGACCACCCGAAGTCGTGCAGGATCCCGGTCACGACCTGCTTCGCCGCCGCATCGTTCCCCGCCAGGAACATGTCCGGCGGGCCGCCGGGGAACGTCGGACGGAAGAAGCTCGGGTTGCCCACGATGTTGAACGCCTTGACGACGCGGGCCTTCGGCAGCCGCGCCTGGAGCGCCTCGCCGGCCGACGTCGTGTGCCCGAGCGCCAGGGTCGGCGGGGCGTTCTCCCGCATCACGAGCGGATTGGTGACGTCGATCACGACCTTCCCGTCGAAGTGGGTGGCCCCGGCAGCATCGATCGCCTCCGCGACCGCGACGCCCCGTACGGCCACGACCACGAGCTCGCCGAACTCGGCGGCCTCGGCGAAGGTGCCGACCGTACGCTTGCCGGGGTGGGAGCGCACCCACGCGGCCAGCGCCGGTTCGTCCGAGTGACGCGTCCCGATCTTCACTTCGTGACCGACGGAGGCGAAGCCGTTCCCCAGCGATCGCGCAACGTCCCCGCTCCCCAGAATCCCGACCCGCATCGTCCGCGCCTCGGCGTCCGAACGTCCGGCGGTCGCTTGAGCTCTGGCCCCTGACGGGGGAAAGGGTTCGCTCCGGGAGGGTCCGGCGCTACTGCCCGCCCGGCCCCTGCCCCTCGCTCCATTCCTGAGAGGGGGGCTCCGTTCCGGTCGACTCGCCCGACGGCTCGTTGCCGCTCGAGGTCGGTGGCTTGCGGCCCCGCATCATCACCGCGACGACGACCCCGACGATGACGAGCAGGATCACGACCGCGATGACGATCCACGCCCAGCTCGGCAACCCGCTCGACGACGACGAGCTCGGACCACTCGTCTTGGAGAACGTGATCGTCTGGCCGGGGCTCGAACCGGCCACGGTGATCGGTCCGCTGGAGGGCGACGCGGTATAGCCGGTCACGGCACCGACCGTGAAGGTGTACGACCCGTTCGCGACCTCCGTGAAGACGATCGTCGAGGTCGTCGAGCTCTCCGGCTTGCCGTCGAACATCACCGTCCACTGCGTCCCCGAGGCGAGCCCGCTCTCAGTGAACGTCACCGAGTAGGTCGACGGCGGGGCTGCCGCGAAGGTCACGTTCACCAGGAGGTTCGCGCCGTTCACGACTTCGGTCCCCGCGTTCGGGGCGGCGACCAGGCCCGACACCGACGGGATCGTGTAGATGTACGACCCGTTCAGCTCCGAGAAGACGATCGTGCTCGTCGTCGACGACATCGGGGTCCCGTTCAGGGTCACCGACCACGACGTACCGCTCGTCAGCCCCGTTTCCGAGAACGTGACGTTGTAGTACGTCGGCGGGGCCGCCGTGAACGAGATCGGGACCGTCTGGCCGAACCCGGCGACGGTCGCGTTGCCGCTCCCCGGCGTCGGGGCCAGGTAGCCACTGACCGTGCCCACCGTGAAGCCGTACGTCCCGTTGGGCTCGGTGAAGACGATCGACGAGGTCGCCGAGCTCTCCGGAACGCCGTTCAACGTGACCGACCAGGCGGTCCCGCTGGCGAGTCCCGACTCGAGGAACTCGACCGAGTACGTCGCCTGCGTGTAGCCGAGCGTCTTCGTCACACCGCTGCCCGAGATCGTGATCGACCCGCTCACCGGCCCGGAGGGCAGGTAGCCGGCGACCGTCGCGATCGAGTAGGCGTACGTCCCGTTCGGGACCTCAAAGACGTTCGAGACCGTCCCGCTGGCCGAGGTGTTCGACAGCGTCGTCCCGCCGAACGTGACGCTCCACGACGTTCCGTCGGGGAGGCCCGTCGCCATGAACGTCACCGCGTAGAAGACCTCCACGAACGAGATCGTCACGGTCTGGTTCGTCCCCGTGTAGTCGACCGTCCCCGAAGCCGGCGTCGGCACCCATCCGGCGGGCGGCTGGACGGTGAACCCGAGGGTCGCCGTCGGCAGCGTCCAGCTGGGGATGAAGACCAGCGGCGCGGTCGAGGTGTACGGGACGGTGTCGAGCGTGAAGCCCCACGCGAGGCCCGTCGGAAGGCCGACCTCCACGAACTTCAGCCAGTTCGTGATGAACTGCGCGTCCGGGGCGTTGTCCGCCACACCGGTCGCGATGACGTACGTCCCCGTGCCGCTCCAGTCGGACCAGTAGTTCCCGATGCCGGTGTAGTCGAAGTACACCGTCGAGATCCCGCTGACCGACGCCTGGATGTGGCTCGCGCTGTACCCGCCGCTCGTGCTCGCGCCGTTGTTCGCGACGAAGTTGTCCGCGTAGACGACCGCGTTCGCGCCGAAGTCGATCGAGATCCCGTAACCGGCGGATCCCTCGATGGTGTCGGCCGCGACGGTGGCGTTGGTGGTGTTGTACAGCCACGCCCCCACTTCGTTGCCGTAGAGGAACGATTCCGCCAGCTCGATGTTGACCGACCCGTTGAACGAGACCCCGTAGATCCCGTTCCACTCGGTGAGCTCCGCGATCGTCACGTTCGACGAGTCGTTGTCCATGACCCCGTAGCCCGAGCTGAGCGCGGAGACCCCGAGCACCAGCACCTCGTCGTTGTCGATCGAGGCGACGGCCGCGTTCGGGAACGCCGGTCCCAGGTCGTTCGCGAAGTACAGGCCCTCCAGCGAGGAGGAGGTCGCGTTGACGTCCGCGACGAACGTGTCGAGGTCGAACTCGACCCCGACGCCCCACGAGGAATCGGTCGCGACCACGTTCGCGATCGAGACATCGGTCGCGTCCGCGGTGATGACTCCGATCGAGTTGTCGACGGCGACGATGTCGGTTTCGGTCACGTTGTCCGCCCCGACGAGCTGGAGACCTCCCGAGCCGTACCACGCGTTCACCCAGGCGACCGAGACGTTCTCCACGAACTCGAACGAGCCGCCGTAGGCGCCGTTCGTCGCCGTGAGGTTGGTCACCGTCACGTTGACGACCTCGAACAGGAGCGCGTACGCCGAGGAGAGGGGACCGCTCGCCGTCGAGTCGTTGGTGACGAAGTCCGTCCAGTAGCCGATCTCGAAGCCGGTCGAGTTCGTGACGGTGAGGTCCGCGATCCCGAGGTCCAGGCCGTCCTCGATGACGCCGCCGAACGCGTCCGAGGTCAGGGTGACCCCTTCGATCGTGACGTACTCCGCCTCGGCGAGGAACAGCCCCTCCGAGTCGTTCACGGTGAGGTCTTCGATGCTGAGGAATCCGACCTCCTCCAGGACGCCGCCGATCTCCCCGTTCAGGTCCGTGAGGCCGTCCACGTCCCAGTAGCCGACGTCGAACGCCTCGATCCCGAGCGCCCCGTTCGTCGTGGTCACGTTGACGAGCTCGAGGAACGCGGCCTCGTCAATGTACGCCGCCCACGTCGGGAACCCGGCGATGTCCGTCCCGTTGGACGTGATGTTCTCGGCCGTGACGAACTCCGATTCGAGGATCGCGATCCCGTTGGCCCCGGTCTCGCCCTGGATGTTCCAGAGGTCGGTGTCGACGGAGCCCAGGACGTCCATCCCAAACGAGTCCTGCGCCGTGACGATGTTCCACGCCGAACTCCCGTCGGTCTGCCAGAACTCGCCGGCCTGGATCGGGTACGCGTCGTAGGTGTAGTAGGCGACCGAGTCCCCTTGGACCGTGACGTTCGTCAGGTCGAAGGTCCCCGTTCCGTAGTTGAAGTAGTATCCCGTGTTCCACGCCGGGAGATTCCAGATCTGCTGGAACCGCGTCGAGTTGTACGTCGACGGGTCCTGCGTCAGGTGGTTGACCCCGACCGACGTGCTCAGGTTGAGCTCGGCGAACAGCATGAACGTCGGGAAGAAGAAGTCGTTCACCGCGCGGAACGGCAACGCGAGCGCCGAGACCGTTCCGTTGATCCAGAGCCAGTCGGAGGTCGCGTTGTACGACACCCCGGCGATGCCGGCGCCGCCGAAGGCGGCCGCCTGCGCATCGGTGCTCAGGTAGACCGGCGTGTTGACCACCGCCGCGTTGGCGGTCGGCGCGAGAGCGGCCGAACCGTTCGCGGAGAAGTTGGCGAACGCGGAGTCGTAGCCGTTCGCGAACGTCTGGAAGACGTAGGTCGTCCCGAGCGCGGGCGGCGGCAGATCGACCGTCGTCAGGCCGGAGTTGTCCGACGGAGCGTACGACGCGTTCACGCCGGTCGCGAACGTGGTGGAGTTCGAGACGAACGTGAAGCCGTAGTCGGCGGGCTGGGAGACGGCGACGTGGATCCAGCCGGGGTTCGCCGCGGCCCCGAACGAGGTCGCGGACGTGTTCCAGAGACCGTACTGCAGCGACGGCCCCTGGTTCAGGTACTCCGTCGTTCCGACGTAGTACGCCGATACGCCGATCGACGTCTCTCCGGTGTCCTCGCCGTAGTCGTAGGCGGACGGGACGCTGGCGTACGAGTTCGTCGCGGAGTTCCAGTAGTTCAGATTCGCGGTTCCGTTCAGCTCGGTGAGCACCGCGTTCGCGCCGCCCCCGTTCCCGCCGAAGATGATCTCGGCGTCATAGAACAGGTACCCGAGCGGATTGTAGTGCTGGCCGTTGACCTGGAACTGGATCGGGGACGACGGATTGTACGTCCCGTTCCACGTCACGTAGTCGTACGACCCGCTGACGGACCCCGACGTGTTCGTGATCGTGTAGTTGAAGTAGACGCCCGGATGGCCGCCCTGTCCGGTGAGGTTGTTGTACAGCGTCAGAGTGAACGGATAGCTGACCTGGTACGTCGGCCCGTAGACGTAGTAGAACGAGCCCGGGACGAGTGTCCCCGTGTAGTTCAGGAGCGTTCCCGCGTTCAGCGCGGCCGCCGGGCTCGAGAAGTTCCAGATGTTGTTCTCGAACTGGAGCGACGACCCGTTGAAGTGGACCACGTTCTGGATCCAGAACGAACCGTTCGTGAACCCCGGATACGAGGTGTTGACCGTGACGGTGTTCAGCTGGAAGGTCATGTAGTTGGGCGGGGCGTCCCATCCCGCGTATCCCGGGTTGTAGTCGTTGAACGAATTGAGCGTCATCACCGACTCGAAGCTCGAGGTGTTGTACACGTAGCCGCCGCCCGAGCCGAGCCCGAGGTCGGAGAGACCCATCGGGGCCGGAGTGCCCGGATACGACGGCGACAGCGTGCCGCTCGTGGAGAGGTGCGTGGGGCGGTTCGTGTTCGGGAAGAAGACGGAGCTCGGGTTCAGCTTCCCTTCGGCGATCAACTGCCGCGCCAGGGTCACCGAGGGCAGCGAGACGGACTCGGTGGAGGGAGAGGCGGCCGCCGTCGACGGGGCAGACGCGAGGGTGGTTGCCGCGTGACCGAGGTCGAACTGGGGCGCGGCCGACGAGGAGTGGGGCCCGAACGCCGGAGCCGCGGGGGAGGCCCCCGAGGGCAGTGGGGCGGCCCGCGCTACGGTTCCCGAGGAAGCGAGGGGGACCGCCAGAAGGGCGACGAGCACGATCACGATCAAGGCGACCTTTGCAGAGCTGCGGGCGAGCGCCATGGGTGCCAGAGGCGACCCGTGGACGCTTATTAGCGCCTCGCCCGGGGGTCAGTCGACCGGGCGCGGAGGCGGGTCGGACGACGGTTCCCGCGACCGCGACCTCGACCGACTCGCGAGGAACTGCCGGGTCTTCGCTCGGTGGCAGCTCCGGCAGACCGTCTGGAGGTTGGAGTACTCGAGAGCGGCTCCGCCGGCGGCGATCTCGACGATGTGGTCGACGTCCAGCTCACGCGCTCGTTGGCGCCGGCCGCACAGTTGGCAGGTGTAGCGGTCGCGGAGGAGCGTGTACGACCGCGCCGAGTCCCAGAAGTAGTGGCCGTGGAACTTCCACTGGCACCGACGGGAACAGTACGGGGTGCGGTGCGACGCCAGCACCGCGGCACACTCGACGCAGCGGGCGGCGCGCCGCGCCTCCTGCCGCCGTCGGGCGCCGTCGGAGAACCACGCGGCCGAGAGCGACAGGATCCGGCCGCCCGGTCCGACCTCGACCGATCCCCCCGACCCCGGCACGACGGGACGGTCGGGCCCTCGAGCCTTGAGGGTTCCGTTCCACCGGCACCTTCTATCCCTCGTGCGACCTCTCCGCCCGGTCGGAGGAGAGTCGGTGAACCTCGTCGCCGCCGCCCTCCTGGTCGGCGTCTTCGCCGCCGTGATCGTTCGCCAGGTCACCGGACGCGGTCCGGGGGTGTGGGCGATCTTCCTGGCCGGGGCGTTCGTTACGGTCGCGGTCGGCGTTCTGACCTTCGCGGGCGCGGAGACCGCCCTGGCGGCCGCGGGCCCCACCCTGTTGTTCCTGTTCGGCCTGTTCCTGTTTGCGGGGGCACTGCAGGAGTCCGGGGCCCTCGACCACGTCGCCCGTTGGCTGGTCGGTCGGGCCCCCCGGTCGTCGGACCTTCCGGCGGTCCTGTTCGTCGGGTTCGGGGTCGCCTCGGCGTTCCTCCTCAACGACGCCCTGGTCCTCATCGGCGTCCCGGTCCTGCTCGCCGTCGCGGCCCGCACCCGGGCGCCCGCGGTGCCGCTCCTCCTGACCCTCTGCTTCGCGGTCACGGTCGGCAGCGTGCTGACGCCGTTCGGGAACCCCCAGAACCTTCTGGTCGCGACCCAGAGCGGGATCCCGGATCCGGTCGTGACGTTCGTCCGCTACCTGCTCGTGCCCACGGCGTTCAACCTGATGCTCGGTGCCTGGTACCTGCACCGCGCCTTCGGGCCGACGATGCCCGCCGACGCCCCGGCGTTCGACCGGATCCGGGCGGAGGCGCCCGCCTTGTTCCCGGCCACCGGTTGGGCGACCCGGATCCGGAACCATCCCGTGCTGGTGCTCTTCCCCGGTACGATGGTCGTGGTGTTCACCCTGGACATCACCGCGGCGGTGACGAGCGGGCCGATCGTACCGGTCTGGGAGACCGTCGGCGCCGGCGCGATCCTTCTGCTCCTCCTCTCGCCGACCCGGACGCGCATCGTGTCCGGGATCAACTGGGAGCTCCTGCTGCTGTTCGCCGGCTTGTTCGTCGTCGTCGCGGGCGCGGTCGCGGGCGGCGTGATCCCGGCGGTCGAGCGGCTCCTGCCGATCCCGGGTCCCGGTCGCCCCGTCCCCGACCTCCTCGGCATCGCGGGCACGTCGCTCGCCGGCCCGCAGATCGTGAGCAACGTCCCGTGGGTCGCGCTCCAGATCCCGGTCCTCCAGGGTCTCGGGTACGGCCCGACCCCCTCGGTTCCCTGGCTGGCCCTCGCCGGCGGCAGCACGCTCGCCGGGAACGTGACCCTGCTCGGGGCGGCGAGCAATCTGATCGTGGCCGACCTGGCCGAGCGGTCCGGGATCTCCGTGCGCCTGGGGACGTTCGTTCGGTACGGCCTGCCCCTCGCCGCCCTGACGATCGGAGTCCTCCTCGCCTGCCTGTGGCTCGGGCTCTGATCGCGGGGCGAACGCCTTAGCGGTCCACGACTAGCCCCAGCGGTGCCGTTCCCCCTCGGAGAGTGGATCGATTCGCACGAGCGGTGCCGGTACAACCTCGGGTCGAGCGGGATGTGGGGGGCGATCCGGCGGCCCCCGCCGGGTCGCCCGGGAACGTCCGAACGACTCGCGGAGACCCTGGTCGACGACCTGGCCGACCACCTGGGCGTGGGGGCCGAGCGCCTCTTCCTGACCCACGGCGCCACCGAAGCGAACTCGTGGGTGATGCTGTACCTTCGACCGCGCCCCGGGGACTCCGACCTCCGTGCCCGGGTCCGCCTTCCGGAGTACCCTCCGTTGGCGGAGACCGCGCGGTGGGCGGGGTTCCGGGTCGGTCCCGACCCGGGGCCGGTGCGACTGGCGGTCGTCTCCCGCCCCCGCAACCCCGAGGGAGATCTCTGGGGTGCGGAGCCGTTCGCGCGGTTCGCGGAGGACGCGACCTCGGTCCTGGTCGACGAAACGTTCCGCGAGTTCGCCGGGGTCCCGTCGCTGGCCCGGGACGGCCGACCCGACCTCTGGGTCACCGGCACACTGACCAAGTTCTACGCCGGCGACGACATCCGGGTCGGCTGGGTCGTCGCACCGCCCGAGGCGGCGGCCGAGTTCGCCCGATTCCACGGCAACGTCGCCGATCAGGTCCCGGACCACTCGCTGCACCTGGCCGTCGCGACGGTGCGGGCGCATCGGAGGATCGCGCGCGACGTCGCCCGGATCCTGGAGCCGAATCGAGCGGCGTGGCACCGCGCGTTCCCGGGCCGCGCCGTTCCGGTCGGCCCCGTCGGGTTCGACCGGACCGCCGAGGACGGCACGTCGCTCGCCCGACGCTGCCTGGCCGCCTCGGTCCTCGTCTCTCCGGGGGAATACTTCGGGGAATCGAACGGCGTTCGGATCGGGATGACCCGACCGACGTTCGCCCGCGACCTGGCCCGGTACCTCGCGGTCCGCGACCGGGCGGAGCCTACGGCCCGCCCGCGCCGCCGCTCGGTTCGACGGCCCCGCGCGGCGAGCGACCGAGGGCCAGCCGCGCGAGCGTGAGCTTCGGCACCGGCTCGACCCGGGGCGGGGCGGTCGCCCCCGCCTGCTCGCGCAGGAACGTCTCCGCGAACCGGATCGCCCGGTCCGGATTCGACTCGTGGACGAGGAGGAAACCGCGAGCGAGCTCGGTCAGGACCGCCCGGGTCGGCACGATCTCGTGGAGCTCCTCGGTGGCCCGGTCGATCGGCGCCTCCGGCCGGGGGCGAGACTCCATGGACACTCGCCGACCCTCTGGTCCGCCTCAAAAAGGAGTCGTTCGAGAGGGCGCGTTCCGCGCCGCGCGGACCGCGAAGGTATTACCCTCCCCGGAAGTATTCCGGCCGAGTCTTCCATGAGCGAGGGCACGTCCGCCGCCCCGAGGTCCGCGAGCGTCCCGCCGGCCGCGCCACCGCGCGGGATCCAGGTCGCGACGCCGATCCCCGGCCCGAACGCGCGGGCGGTGATCGCGCGCGACCGTCGCTACCTGATGACCAGCACGAAGACCTCCCCGATCGTCGCCGCCTCGGGAGAGGGGGTCTGGATCACCGACGTCGACGGGAACCGGCTCCTCGACTTCGCTTCCGGCGTCGCGGTCCAGGCGGTCGGGTACTCGCACCCGGAGGTCGTGCGCGCGATCCGCGAGCAGGCCGGTCGCCTGACCCACTTCGCCGGGACCGACTTCTACTACGACAACCAGACCCGCCTCGCCGAGCGGATCGCGGGCATCGCCCCGGGAACCTTCGACAAGAAGGTCTTCTTCACCAACAGCGGGACGGAGAGCGCGGAAGCCGCGCTCAAGATGGCCCGCTACCATCGCCAGAAGCCGATCACGATCGGCCTGCTCGGGGCGTTCCACGGCCGCTCGATGGGGTCGCTCTCGATGACGACCTCGAAGCCCGTGCAGCGCGCCCGCTTCTTCGCCTACGCCGGCGGGGGCCACCATATCCCGGCACCGAACTGCTTCCGCTGCCCCTACCAGCTCGAGTACCCGAGCTGCGACCTGTACTGCGCCAAGATCCTGAAAGAGCTCTACTTCGAGACGTCGATCCCGCCGGACGACGTCGCCGCGTTCATCGCCGAGCCGGTGATGGGCGAGGGGGGCTACATCGTGCCGCCCCCGGGCTGGCACACCACGATCAAGTCGATCCTGGACGAGCACGGGATCCTGTTCATCGACGACGAGGTCCAGGCCGGCATCGGCCGGACCGGCAAGTGGTTCGCCATCGAGCACCACGACGTCGTCCCCGACATCGTCACGACCGCGAAGGCGATCGGCGGCGGCCTGCCGCTCGGCGCCGTCGCGTTCCGATCGACCCTCGACTTCCCGACCCAAGGGTCGCATTCCAACACGTTCGGCGGGAACGTCCTCGCCGTGGCCGCGTCGCTCGCCACCCTCGACGTGATCGAGAAGGAGCGCCTCCTCGACAACGCGCGCCTCCAGGGCGACTACCTCTTGCGCCGCCTCCGCGAGCTCCAGGCGAAGTACGAGGAGATCGGGGACGTGCGGGGCCTCGGCCTGATGACCGCGACCGAGTTCGTGACCGACCGGGAGTCGAAGACCCCGGCCGTCGCCTTCCGGGACCGCGTCCTCGCCGAGACGGTGCGCCGGGGCCTGATCCTGCTCCCGTGCGGCAAGTCGTCGCTCCGCTACATCCCGCCGCTGATCGTGCGGCGGGAGGAGATCGATGAGGCGATCGAGGTCGTCGACGCCTCGATCGCCGCGGCGCGCGCGCAGGCATGAAGTTCGGCCGGCTCGGCGCCGCCGGTGGGGTCGAGGTCGTCGAACGCGATCCTCCCGAGCCCGGGCCGGGCGAGGTGACGGTCCGGCTCGCCGCGTGCGGCGTCTGCGGAACCGACCTCGAGAAGGTCCGGGGGAACTATCGGACCGCCGGCATCCTCGGGCACGAGCCGGTCGGACGGGTCGACGCGGTGGGGGACGGCGTCACGGACCTCCGGCCCGGGGACCGCGTCTTCGCCCACCACCACGTCGCCTGCGGGCACTGCGCCGTCTGCGCGCGGGGCGAGCCGACGTTCTGCCCGACCTACTCGCGCACGAACCTCGACCCGGGGGGATTCGCCGACGTCTTCCGGGTCCCGAAGGAGAACGTCGATCGCGGCGCCGTCCTCCGGCTCGACGACACCGTCGGGTGGGACGCCGGCGCACTCCTAGAGCCGGCGGGATGCGCCCTCACGGCGCTCCGGAAGGTGGGGGCTCCGAGCACGGCCGTCGTCCTGGGACTCGGCCCGGTGGGCCTGCTCTACGCCCGGCTGCTCCGCGCGCGGGGAGCGACCTGGGTCGGAGGCACCGAGATCTCCGAGCTGCGCCGGAGCGCCGCGGTGCGCGGCGGCATCGACGTCGCGATCGACCCTCGCGAGCCCGAGGCGGCGGCCGCCGCCGTCGATCGCGGGACGGGCGGTGTCGGCGCCGACCTGGTCGTCGTCGCCACCGGACACCCCGCCGTGATCCGGTTCGCCTTCGACCTGGTGCGTCGCGGCGGGACCGTGAACCTGTTCGGCCTGCCCGAGGCCGGCAGCCGGCTGGACGTCGACCTGCAGCAGCTGTACCTGCGGGGCGTTCGGGTCGTCCCCACGTACGCGACGACCGAGCCGGACGTCCGGGAGATCCACCGCGCGCTCGTCGACCGGTCGCTCCGCATCGACGACCTCGTCACCGATCGGTTCCCCCTCGGGTCGATCCGCGAGGCGTTCGACCGGGCGACCCGGGCCGACGCCGCCGTGAAGGTCGTCGTCACCGGCGACGCGTACTGACCGCTACGCCTCGACGCCTTCGCCCAGGACCTGCCCCTGGACCCGGTGGCCGGCGCGCACGCGGACCTTCGGACCGAGCAGGCTGCCGACGACGGTCGCCTCCCGCTCCACCACGACGTCGTCCATCAGGACCGAGCGCTCGACGTGGGCGCCGGGTTCGACGACCGCGCCCGGGCCGAGCGTCACGTACGGGCCGAACGACGCGCCGCGCGCGGTGGCGCCGGCCATCGCGGCGACCGGGCCCGTCCCCCGCGCCCCGGGCGGGACACCGCCTTTCCCGCCCCGTCCGTCGTCGAACAGGAGCTGCTGGGCGTGCAGGAGCCGGTCCGGGGTTCCCGCATCGTCCCAGTAGCGGGAGAGACGGAATCCGTAGACCCCCTCGGCGAGGAGACCGGGAACGATCTCCTTCTCGAAGCTGACCTCCCGACCGGTCGGGATCCGGTCCAGCACGTCCCGTCGCCAGATCGAGAGCCCGGCGTTGATCCACCGGGACGGCGCCTCGGCGGCCGGGGGCTTCTCGACGAAGCCGGCGATCCGGTCGTCGTCGCCGAACGAGACGACGCCGTACGGGCTCGGGTCGTCGACCTCGAACAGCGAGATCGTACCGGCGCCGCCGCGCCGGGCGTGGAGCGCGGCGAGCGCCCCGAGGTCGGCCGCGGCGATCACGTCCGAGTTGAGCAGGTAGAACGGGTCCGACATCCCGGCTCCGGCGTTCCGCATCCCGCCGGCCGTGCCGAGCGGGGTCGCCTCGGGGACGGTGCGGATCGGCCACCGCCCCGGGTGCGTGCGGACGTACGCCTCGATCGCGTCCGCCTTGTAGCCGGTCGCGAGGACGACCTCCTCGACGTCGTCCGGCAGGAGGTCGAGGACGTGGTAGAGCATCGGCTTGCCGGCGATCGGGATCAGCTGCTTGGGAACGCTGTAGGTGATCGGCCGGAGCCGGGTCCCGAAACCCCCGATCAGGACGATCGCCTTCATCCGCGGGGGGGAACGCCGCCCGCCCATAGAGGAGTCGGGTCCCGCGGAGGGGGGAAAGGGTTCGCCCGGCCGGCCGCACCCTCGCAGGTCGCGGTCGACCGGGCCGGTCCCGGCTTACGCCGGTCCCGGTTCTGCGATCGTCTCGCCGTCGCGCTCCGTCTCCCGGGGGGAGCCGAGCCAGCGCCGGAGACGCGCTCCGAGCGACCGGTCGCCGCGAACGGCGACCGGCGCGTCGCGCGCCTGCGCGGCGATCCAGGCGAGTTC
>JASHWW010000108.1 GCA_030043855.1 Thermoplasmata archaeon | reverse complement strand
AACCGCCGGAGGTAGGCGGGGAGCTCCTCCAGATCCTCGCCGGCCACGAACGTCCGGGTCTCCCCGGCTCCGTGCACGGACACCACGGTGACGATCCCTTCGTACGGGGAGAGCCCGGTGGTCTCGATGTCCAGGAAGGCGGTCTGCTCGGCGAACGTCGGGTAGATCCGCCAGTGCTCGCGGTCGGGCAGCCGTCGTCCGAAGTACCGCGCGTCTCGCTCGGCCAGCGCCCGCTCGCTCTGCGCCACCTCCCGGGACAGCTGCGCGAACCGCGGGGCGCCGAGTCCGAGTTCGGCGGAGCGCCCCAGCAGGTCGTTCCAGTCGCGGGCCCCGGCCCTCCAGAGCTCCGCCTCGGTCACCGGACCGATGCCGGAGAAGTGGAGGAACGTCGTGCGGAGCACGCCGGGGTCGACCCGGACGTCCGCTTTATCGTACGCCCGGTCGGGCGCCCCGGCGGGACGCGATCGTCGGGTCCGGGGTCCCGTCGGAGCGGACCCGGCACTCGATGCAGCGGAGATCGCCGTCCTCCCGCTGGGAGGAGAGCGCGCAGTCGAGGCAGAGTCCCCGCCCGCAGCTCCCGCAGAGGTTCGGAGACGGGTCGTTCGCGGGCAGCTTCCGCTCGCAGTCGACGCACCGGCCCTCGGCGGACGGCGGGGCGGCGGCCGCCGCGGGCGGGGTCCGTTGGAGCTCCCGGTGGGCGATCTCCTCGAGTTCGGAGAGGGCGTCCAGGAACTCCTTCGGGAACTCCTTGCGGTACTCCTCGAGGCGCGTTCGCGTCGGGCCGGCCGACGGCGGCCGGGTCGGCGCCCGCGGCGTCGCGACGGGCCCGGCGGGCGGAGCCGGCGCGCGGGACGGAGGGGGGGAGACCGGAGGAGCGCGACGCGGGGAGGGTGTCGGGGAGGGAGGGGGGGCGACGGGCGCCAACGAGGTCGGCGCTGGGGGTGCGGCTCCCTCCCACCACGGCGGCTGGTCGACCGCTCGCGGCGGGGCCGGGGGCGGTGCGGGGGAGGCACGCCGGGGCGCCCGGGACTCTTCCCACTCGGCGCGCGAAATCACGACCCAATCGTCGGGAATGATCGTGGGAGCCGCCTCCGGTTCGGGCTGCAGGAACGTCGAATAGACCCCCGCGCCGGCGACGACCGCGCCGACCCCGCCGACGAGGGCGTAGAACGGGAGCCGGTGGGCGGCGAGCGGCATCTCCTGGTTCGCGAGGATCGCCGCGTAGACGAGCAGGGCCCCGCCGACCAGCAGCAGCGGGAGCGCTCCTTCGAAATTCCAGACCCGCCTCTTCGTCGCGCCCGGCGCCGCAGCGCGGGGCAGCCGGGGACGGGGACCCACGTCCGGGTCCGCCGCTCCATCGTCAAGGTTCTCGCGCGTCATCGACCGACCTCCCGGCGGCCCGGTCCACCGACCGGTCGCCGATCACCCCTCCGGTCCGGGCGTTCCGGGCCCCGCGGGGGCGGGGTCCGGGCGGTGGCCGCGCGCGATCGCCACCGTCGTCCCGGACCGGAGGGGCCGTGCCCCTCTCAGTCGTTCGCGATGACCGTGACGGTCCCCACGACGCCCGGGCCGCTGATGGCGGTCCCGATGTCGAAGTAGATCACGATCGGCTGGGCGGTGTTCGTGGCGGACGTCTGCGTGTAGAAGAAGGTCGTCCCGACGTACGTGCCCGCCGAGCCACCGACCGGGGTCCCCGTGACGTAGAGCGTCAGGGAGACGGTGCCGACGAAGGCGGTGTTCGCGACGGTCGTGATCGAGACCTCTTCCGCGTAGTCGTTCTGCAGGCAGCTGGTGGAGCCCGTGAAGCCGCCGGCGCAGTCCGTCGCGCCGGTGCTCGTCACCGAGCAGGGGGCGATCGACGTGCAGGCGGTCGAGACGACGTTGGCGGAGAGGGCGACCAGGTCCGTCGAGACGTACGTCAGCCCCGGGACGGCCGAGACGGTGGTCGTCTGCGACCCCTGGTAGCTGGTGTTCGTCCCTCCGGTCGAGATCTGCGCGAGCGCAAACCCTCCGACCAGGGCGGCAACGATCGCTGCGGTCACGAGATACACGGTCCTCTGCGGCATCCTGGAGCTCATCGCGGTTCCTCCGGACTTCCTCTTGGGTAGCGTTCTTCAGGTGGGGTGGGGGTATTTGGGACTACCGTCGCCGACGGGGGTTTTCGGTTACACGTCGCCGCGGTATAACCCGCCCCGGCGCTACCCCGGCCGGGGGTCGGCACCGTCGACGGGGAGCGGTCCGAGCGGGGCGGTCAGCTCCTTCACGGCCGCCCAGAACCGGGGGACCTCCCGGCGGTCCAGGCGGGCCCCGTAGATCGGCGCTCGGTACTCCGCCTCGAGGAGTTCCGGGTCGTCCGCGTCCCAGACCAGCCGCAGCACCCAGCCGTCGTGGTCCGCCTCGTACGAGTAGACCCGTTTGCGGGGGTCGGTCGGCACCGGGTTGGGCCGGAGGACGTCGAGCGGGGGGTCCGGGGGCGGGGCGATCCCGGGCATCAGGCTGATCGGCGCCGGACGGTCCGGGAGCTTCAAGCGGATCCAGGCGACGACCGGCCAGCGGCTGCGCGGGGTCCCGAGCGAGGGCACGATCGGTACCGAGCCGCGCCTCGCTCTAAACGCCGGCGGCCGGTCGGCCCGGGGCGTTCGGGTTCTTCGGAAAAAAAGAACCACACGCGTTCTGTGGAACTGTCAAGTGCAACTAGGTGACGTAGCTGTGGACGTTAGTGGCCGCGGGCTGAGCGGATCGCCCGAAGGCTTTCCGCGTACACCCCGGCTCTATCGAGCTCGTCTTCTACGAATGTCC
>JASHWW010000107.1 GCA_030043855.1 Thermoplasmata archaeon | reverse complement strand
CCGGCGATCCCGCTCCCGATGACGAGCGGTCGACGTCCCGGCTCGCTCACACCGCTCCCAGCGGGACGAGCGGTATAGCGGCTTCTCGCTCCGGAGGCCTCAAGCCCGCCGACCGAATATCGACGCGATGGCCGCGAGGTCGACCGTTCCCACTCCCGCCGAACTGCGTACGGCGGTCGACATCCGCCTCGACGGGGTGCTTTCGGCGGAATTGGCGGCACGAGCGGGGCGCTCGGCTCCCCAGCCCACCCTCGGCGTGACCGACCTGGTCGCGAGCCGCCGGGCCTACTGGCGTCGCGTCGGCCCTCCGATCCCGATCTCCGCAGAACGTACCCTCGCCCGGGAACGGGGACAGTACTTCCATACGGCCGTGGGCCGCGCGTTGGCCCGCGACGGGCCGATCGAGGTGCGGGTCCGTCGCGACGGCATCGCCGGTCGGGTGGACGCCCTGGCGGCAGTGCCGACCGAGGTCAAGACCGGAGCGGAGCTCGTCGAGCCGGATCACCTGCGGCGGGCGCGTCCCGATCACCTCGAGCAGCTGGCGATGTACTGTGCCCTCCTCGATCGTTCCGAGGGGCGGCTCCTCTACCTCCGGCTCGCGGGATCGACGGTCGACGCCGTGCGCGCCATCGACATCGAGGTGCGAGACCGAGCCGGCGTCGCCGCCGAGCTGCTCCGGCGCGCCGCGGAGTTGCGTGCCTCCCTCCTCGCCCACGATCCGTCCCCCCTGCCGCGGTGCCGATGGTTCGGCCGAGGATGCGAGTTCGAACAAGCGGGCGTGTGCGGATGCTCCGGGTCGGAGCCGATCGAGAACGAGAGAATCCTGGACGCGGTTGGAACGATCGCCGAACGGTCGGAGGTCGCGGCCCGCGTCGCCGCCGCACTACCCGCCGGGGAACCCGACGCCGAGTCCCCGGCGTTCGGTCGCTACCGAGACCTCCTCTATCCGCGGCGCGCGTTCTTCGAGCGGACGGTCCCGCACGACCCGGAGCAGGAGCCACCGCCGCGACCGCCGTCGGGCGACACCTACCAGCGGCTCTTGGACGTCGTGGAGTCCGGTCCGACCGGCGAAGTGGCCGGACTCGCCACCGTTCCCGATGCGCCGACCGAAGACGTGGTCGGCTTCCGTGGTTCCCCCGTCCTCCTGCGCACCTCCCGCGCCTGGGACCCGATCGCGCCGGAGGAATTGATGGACCGGAGCCCGCAGTACGTTCTCGACATCGGGCTCCGATGCGTCGCGACGGGGGCGACGTCCGGTCGCGTCATCGTCGCGTACGAGCGCGCCGTCGTGGAGGCGGACCGATTCGCGGTGTACGAGATCGGGCTTCGCACGCCCACGCCGTTCTCCCGCCTCTGGCGCGAACGGAGCGGGGAGATCCGGCGCGCGATCGCGTCGGGCACGGCTTCGCTCGCGACCGCCTGTCCGGCGTGGATGGCGGAGGACTGTCCCTACGCGGCGGTCTGCGGCTGCGGCGAAGCGGGTCGTTCCCAACGGTAGATCGTCGCCCGCGCCACGGCGCGGAACCCGAGTCCATCGTACAGGTGTCGCGCCGCGTCGTTCTCGTGGCTGACCCAGAGGCGCACTCGTTCGTAGCCGAGCGCCCGCAGGGCGCGGATCCCCCACCGAAGGAGATACCGTCCGTGCCCCCGCTTCCGGTCCGAGGGGGCCACGAGGAAGTCCGCGAAGACCGCCCGTCGGGGCGACTGCTCCGTCGACAGGAGAGCTCCGACCAGGCGCGGCGGGTCCGGCTCCAACAGCGCCGTGGACGCCTCGTCGAGGAACCGGCCCACCTCGTTCGCGAGCAAGGCCTCCAGGACGCGTCGGTAGTCGGCGAGCTCCCGCCCGATGAGGAGCTCGTCGACCGTGCCGGCGAAGGCCGCCCGGTCGAGCTCGGCGAGGGCGTCCAGCGTGATCCGACGCACGGGGAGCAGGACGAGCCCGGCGGGGATCGACCCGACCGGTCCGTCGTCGTCGGGGCCGATCGCCCGCTCCATCGCCTCCCGGACGATCGCCCGGGCGCCCGGTCGCCGGAGAAGTTCGGTGAAGACCAACGCTTCCTCATCGGACGAAAGCCCCGTGAACCCGACGTCGACGGCGCGGACCGCCGCTGGCAGCGCATCGAGCATCGTGGTGGCGAGGCGCACGGCCCGCCCGGCCGCATCGGTTCCGGCGCCGACGTGGACGTGCGCGAAGGCGTCGGGCGGGCGGGCCGAGTAGAACGCGAGACCGCCTCCGTCCGAGGTCGGGTAGTACCAGCCGACCTTGCGCCCGTCCCGAAGGTCGCGCGCGGTCTCCTCGACCCAGGCACCCGACGGCGACTCTTCCAGCAGCAGCAACTCCCGCCGGACCAGTTGGGCCAGCTCCAGAAGCTCGTCGGCGGGAGCTCCGGCCGCGGGTCGCGGAGGGTCCACGGCCCGCCTCCGTCACGCGGGCGCGAGGCGTCGGAGGATCTGCGCGATGTCCGGGGCGACCGACGCTTTCTCGGCGGGGTTGCCGAGGGTGTCGGTGGAATACACCTCGTCCGTGACGGCCTTGATCCGCTCGAACGCATCGCGCAGGAACAATCCGTGCGTGCAGGCCGCCGACACCGCGCGCACGCCGTGCTTGTGCAAGAGCTTCGCCGCTTCGACGATCGTTCCCCCCGTCGTGATCACGTCGTCGATCAATACGGCCGATTTCCCCTCGGTCGGAAAGTCGACCGAGGCGGGGAACGTCAGCTCCACGTGCTCGCTGTCGATTCGCTTCTTGTCGAGCGCGAACCACGGTCGATCGAGCAGCTGCGCCATCCGGCGGACCCGATCGACCCCGCCGCGATCCGGGGAGACCAGCACATCGATCGGCCGCTCGCGCAGCAACCGAGCGATCGCGGGGATCCCGCTCGCCTCGAAGGCGGGCTTCGCGAAGTGCGAGAGGGTCTGCGGGGAGTGGAGGTCGACCGTGATCACCGCGTCCGCGTCCAACTCGACGTGGTGGGACAAGGCCCGGGCGCTCACCGGTTCGCCCGGTGCGAATCGACGGTCCTGCCGCGCGTAGCCGAAGTACGGCACCACGACGTACACCTTTCGCGCGCCGGCCTCCCGGGCGGCGTCTTCGAGCAGCAGCAGCTCGACCAGGTCCTCGTCGGTGCGGGTCGATTGCACGACGACCACATCGTCGCCCTCGAGACGGCCTCCGATGCGCAGATACATCTCGCCGTCCGAGAATCGCTTGAGGAAGGGGATCCCGAACGGGGAGTTTCCCAGCTCGCGCGAGATCCGCTCGGCGAGCGCCGTCGACGCCGTTCCCCCGATGACGTGCATGAGGAGCCGCCCTCGGCCGGACCGAGGCCGGGACTAAAGCGTTGCGCGGTCGCGGCGTCGACCGGAGGTCAGAGATCGTCGTCGGCGTCGTCGTCCGTCGGGCGTCCCTTCGTCCGTCGGACCTGGGGCCGGGGGCGGCCCCGTCGGGCCGCCGCGGATCGGTCGGCCGTCGATCGGGAATGCGGTGGCGCCTCCTCGTCGTCCGTCTCGTCCGGATGTCGCCAGGGCGTGAGGGAGCGCAAGATCCGTCGACCGCGCGAGCCGCCGCCCTCGGGCTCGCCCTCGCGGTCGTCCTCCTCCTCCTCGGCCTCCTCTTCCTCCTCCCGCTTGCGGATCGGGCTCTCGATCCCTTCGGCGCGGAGGGCGTAGTGGAGGCCGAAGGCTACGAGGATGATCCCGGCGATCGTCAGTCCGGCGAACTCCCACGACTGGGGAGGAACCATGCCGGCGTTCCCGTCCAGCAGGAGCTTGAAGGCACCGAACCAGGGAACCATCCCGCGGGCGACGCCGATGATCCACCCGGGCTCGACGAGCGAACTGAACCCGCCCGGCAGCTGGTCGGGAAAGCCCGTGCACGCGACGGTCGAGGGAACGCATCCCGTCGGGTCGAAATTGTTGTCGCCCATCGTCAGGTAGCCGGAGTGGTCCCCCAACATCGAGGACTGGAGGTCGATGACCACCGGGACCGACTTCCACCCGATGTGCGTGAGATTCAGGCTCGTCAGGTTCGTCGTGCCACACTCGCCCGCGGTTCCGGGGGTCTTGTAGAATGCCGTCGGGGAGGCGCCGCACGGCAGACCTTGCAGTTCCGGAGCGCTGTAGGTGCCGTACGCGGGATTCCAGACGAGATACAGGATCGCCCGATGGATGATCGGGGTCGAACCCGCGCCGTTGGGATGGTACAACAAGACGTCGCCGTACTCTCCGTACGTCGAGTACCCGGTCTTCATCCCCATCACGTAGTCGGTGATCTGGTTCGCCGGGATCTTCTGGGCGAGGACCAGGTCGCCGGTGTTGATCAGCCCGACGATGTCGGTGTAGCCGTGCTGCATGCTGTCGGATTCGACCACATAGACCGGCGGCCAGTTGCCGGTGTACGCGTACAGCGAGACGAGGAGCACGACGATCACCGCCAAGGCCACCAGCGGTTCGAACCACAGCGAATCCCGCGCCCGCCAGTACGTCGGGGGTTTGGCTCGTTGGC
>JASHWW010000106.1 GCA_030043855.1 Thermoplasmata archaeon | reverse complement strand
CAGATACGGAAGCAGCGCGTCGACGCGGAGGCCGAGCGCCTGATCCGGGCGGGCGCGACCAAGTTGTGGGACTGGGACGAAGAGGGAATCGATCACTACGCCATCGGAATGGCGGATCCCGAGGGCAACGAGTTCGACATCAACTGAGGGGTGCGCCGTCTCGGGGCCGCGGTGTGCAACCTCGATTGCACCTCCCGCGTGGTGGGAAGCCGGTTCGGCGACCGGACCGCGGTACCCGATTTCGGCCCCTGGGGGCCGGCCTCAGAACTCGGACCGGTCGGGGGGTGGCCTCCGCCGGGGCCGACGTCGGATGGCGATGACCGCCAGGCCCAGAGCGACCACGACGGCGACCCCGATCGCCACGATCTCCCACGTCGGAATCGCGGTGCTCGTGAAGGACAGTCCGATCGCCACGTCCGTCCCATTCACGTTCACGGTACCGGCGCCCGGAGATTCTCGATATCCCGCGATGGACGTGATGTTGTAGGCGGCCGAACCGTTGGTGGACGTGAACGTCAGTCCTCCGGCGGTCGTGTGAACGGTGAGCCCCCCGAACGTGGCGCCCCAGTTCGTCCCGGCCGGGAGGCCCTGTTCCGTGAAGTTCACGAAGTACGGACCGCCCCCGTCGAACACGGCGATCGATGGAGAGTTCTCGAAGTAGCTGGGTGGGAAGTAGACGACCCCGTCGATCGGGTCGACACTGCCCGCGTTCAGCCACGGTGGCGAAGAGATCGCCACGACCTCGCGGTCTCCACGGAGGAGGGTCAGGGCGCTTCCCCCGGCGACCAGGAGATCCCCGTTGAACGAGTCGAACAGCGTGCTGAGCTCGCCTCCCGGAACCGGTAGGTGGCCGAGCACCGCGTTGGTGGCGGCCGAGACGACCGTCACATTCTCCGAGAGGACGGCCGTGAGGTAGAGGTCCCCGTCCTGGGGGTCGAAGGTGGGAACGACGGGGTCGACGCCGACCGTAATGTTCGCGACGGGGAGGGATCCGAGCGGCGCGTAGACTTGCACGACCGGGTCCGAGGTGTCCTGCAGGCTCACGTACACATCGCCGGTCGGTCCGATCCACGGCAACCCATAGCCGGTTCCGCTCGTGAGTGCGAACGTGTGCAGGACGCTCAAGTTCGCACCGGACAGAGTGGTGAGGTCGGACCCGTTCCCGTCGTAGACCGTTTCGGAGACCGGGTCGTAGACGGGGGTCGTCGCATTGGGAAGCGGAATCAATTCGTCGTAGGTGTCGGTGCTCGCCGAGACCACGTAGAGTCCTTCGGCTCCGGGAACGAGGATCGCCCCGGCCGCCGGGTCGTACGTCGCCTCGCCGAGGAACCCAGCACCGGCGAGCGAAACGTTGGTGACGACGGCCAGTGGCGATGTCGAGACGACCTCGAGGCTGTCGTTCCCATTGTCGGAAATGTAGAGGTCACCGTTGCCCGGGTCGTAGGTCGGCGCCTCGTAGTCGCACGGGAGCGAGAGCGACGGGCCGACGGTACTGCTGTTCGCCGGGATCTCGAGAAGGGCGCTCTCGTAGGTGCACTCCGAACTCTGGGTTTCGACGAAGACCGAGTCGGTGGCGGCATCGTACATCGACCACGTGGCCGCGTTCCCGATGGGAATCGATCGTCCGAATGCGGGACCGAGGATCGGGATCGGGGAGACGGTCGCTCCGTCTCGGGCGATCTCGGCGGTTCCCCCGACCGAGCCGTTCCCGCGAACCGGAGGGGAACCCACCAGCACCATCGCGGCGACCGCCACGGCGACGAACCAGAGCCGCGACGCTCGGGGACCTGGTCTCACGGCGCGGAGGGTACGCGGACGGGAACCATAGGGGTTTGCCGCGGCGGTGGAAGGGGTTCTCCGAGGGGCGGGGATTCGTCCGCCGCGAATTCGCTAGGCGGGGGCCTGCAGCTCCCGCTGCAGCATGTCGAGGGTCTCTCCCCACCCTCCCTTGTACCCGTCCGCCAGACCCTCCGCGCCTCCGGCAAACGACCCGGCGTTGAGGACCTCCACGACGATCGTCAGCCGCGTCTTCGTGGGACCGACCTCTTCGAAGATCATCGTCTGCAAGGCCTCGAACGGGGCCGCGACACCGGTCATCTTCGTACCGGTCTTGAACGAGATCTTCTCCGGCGCGACGATCTCGACAAAGGTGCCCGACGTCTTCCCTTCCAGCCCTTCGGAGTTCCGGTCGTGGATCTTCAGTACGCCGCCCGGTCGGGGATCCATCTGGAAATCGACCTTGACCGCCCCGGCGGGAGTCCCGAACCACTTGACCGCCTTCTTCGGGTCGATCATCATGTCGAAGACCTTCGCCCGGGGAAAGTCGAAGTCCCGGGACAGCATCGTCGTGTGTCGCGCTCGGCTCGTGGCGTCCAGACTCCCTTCCTGCTTCATACTTCGTTCTCCTTCAGTGCCGCGTCCAGTCGGTCGAGACGCCGGTTCCACACCTTCGTCAACTCGGCCGTCCACACCTCGATCTGGTGCAGCGACTGCGGATTGACCGTGTAGAGTCGGCGCTGCGCTCGCTTCTCCATTCGGATCACGTTCGCCTCCCGCAGCACGCGGAGATGCTGCGAGATCGCCTGCGGAGTCACGTCGAACTCGTCGGAGATCTCGGTCGCGCTCAGCCGGCCCCGGTGGGCGAGGATCTCGACCACGCGGCGTCGGTGGGGTTCCGCGAGGGCATGGAAGGCGTCCACGAAGTACCGATAAAGTATCCACTTAATAAAGTGATTCCTTTACTAAAGTGGTAGCGTCGAGCCCCCCGCTTCCTGCAGAGCGACGGGGGCGGTTGGGGGAGTGGCCCGGACGGGCCGAACCGCCGGACCCGGCTACGCGGACGGGCGATACGCCTGCATCGGGCGGCCGGCCTGGATCACCAGCATGACGAAGCGGGAATCCTTCCGCGCCGCTTGAAAGAGGGGGCACAGTCGGACCTTGACGGCGGGCAGGGTGTGGTTCTTCGCAGCCGCCAGCATGTACTCGAAGAACCGGTCGAGGTCGCCCAAGGCGAAGTAGATGTAGCCGATCGACGACTGACGGGATGTCCCCTTCTTGAACACCTCCTCGATCTTGGCGATGTTCCGGAGGGCCGTCTGCCGGTCGCCGTTCAGGCCTGCCAGGAAGCCCCGGCTGACCAACGCCGGATCGCTGTTGGGGGCGATCCGCTCGAGCTCTTGAATCGCGGATTCGGCCCGCGGGAAATCCCGGGCCAGCATGTAGCACTCGGCGAGCCCCCGATAGGCGTCGAGCGGATCGGTCTCGAGGTGCTTCTTCCAGTGCGCCTCGGCCTCCTGGACCCTCCCGGTGTTGAAGAACGCCTCTCCCTGACGTCGGATCATCGGCGGAGAGAGCGGGTCCAGACGGTACGCCTCGTCCGCCTCGAGGACGTACGACTCCAGAATCCCGAAGGATCCGGCGAGGGAACTGAGGATGCTGTGCGCCTGGGCCAGATTGGGGTTGATCTCCAGCGCCCGTCGGAGCTCGCGGTCCAGGATCTCGGCCGGCGCGTCCGCCATGAAGGCGATCTCTCCGAGGAGGGTGTGCGCCTCGGCGAGCTCCGGATCCAGATTGTTCGCCCGTTCCGCCGCGGCGTGTCCCATCTCGATGGCGCCGGTCCAGCTGAGGTACCCCTCCGCGCCGAGATTGACGTAGACGCGCGCCAGGCCAGCGTACGCGCGCGCGAACGTCGGGTCGCTCTCCACCGCCTTCTGGAAGTGGTCGAGCGACTTGCGGAGCGACGGCTCGTCGGTCTGCCAGATCAACGCCTGCCCCTGCAGATAGGACAGGTAGGCTTGGGTCTCCTTGGGACGCTCGAGCTCCCGGAGCGTGGTGCCCGACGGGGCCAGGCTGCCGGGGAGGGAGGTTGCGACCTTCGAGGCGATCTCGCTCTGGACCGCAAAGATGTCGTCCAGATTGTCGTCGTACTTCGCCGTCCAGAGGTGCTCCTCCGTGGCGACGTCGATCACCTGGACCGTGACGCGGATCTTGGCGGCGGCCCTCCGGACGCTCCCCTCGACAACGGTGCCGACGCCGAGCTCCCGGCCGATCGCGGCGACCTTCTTCTCGCCCTTCTTGTAGCCGAGCACCGAGGTGCGGGCGATGACCTTCAGCCTCGGGACCAGGGAGAGGCTGGCGATCAGCTCCTCGGTCAGTCCGTCCGCGAAGTATTCGTCGTTGGGATCGGGACTGATGTTCGCGAACGGAAGGACGGCGATCCGCGTTCGATCCGGAACGAACGCGTCCTCCGTCCGGCTCGCCTCGCCGTTTGTCTCCCAGGACGGGATCCACCGATAGACCTCCATCGGGAGCTCGACGCCCTTGAGGGCGGTGGGCTCGAGCTTCTCGAACCGTTCCGTCACCTTCGTGCGCACCTGCTCGTAGACCGCACGCGAGACGCAGACCCCGCCGGGCTGGGCCAGGGGCTCGATCCGGGCCGCGAGGTTCACCGCATCGCCGAGGATGTCGCTCCCGTTCTGCACGACGTCCCCGAGGTGCACCCCGATCCGCACGCGGATCGGCGCCTGACCGCCCTCGGAGTTCCGCTCGGAGATGCGGCGCTGGATGTTCACGGCGCACTGCACGGCCTTCAGCGCACTGTCGAACTCCACGAGGAACCCGTCGCCCGTGGACTTGATCTCGCGTCCCTGATGCAGCGCCCACAACGGTCGGAGCAGCTCCGACTGCTGCCGGAGCTGTTCGAGCGTTCGACCCTCGTTCGCCTGGGCGGACGCCGTGAAGCCGACCGTATCGGTGAACATCACCGCGGCGAGGCGGCGACCCGGTGCCACGCGCGTTGGATGCACTCGGCCAATTAAGGCTGTGTGGAACCCGGCTCACGGGCCGGCCGCGGCGGAGCCGGCGGGGCCCGGGACCGAAGGTCCTGCGACCCGGGCGAGGGTGCCGCGCGCCGGGCAGGATGCCTCGGCCGGAGATTCCGCTCCGGCCCCGGACCCGTCGGGACCCGATCAGGAGCTGGGTGGAGGGCTCCCGCCGGCCGGGGCCGGGGGTGTCCCCGAGGTCGCCGCCGGAGGGGTGGCCGCCGTGGGCGGCTGCTTCTTGCGTCGCCGCGCCGCCAGGAGGATCAGGAGGAGCAGGGCCGCCAGGATGGCGCCCACCACGATCCAGATCCAGTAGCTCCCGAGCCCGCTCGAGGCGCTGCTGCTCCCTCCGCCGGTCCCGAACTTCACGGCGATGCTCACTGAAGACCCGGCCACCGAGAAGGGGCCTCCCGCCGAGGTCGTCCAGTTCTTCGAGTTCGAGGCGGCGGTGAACTGGTAGCTACCGTTGTCGAGCGTGGTCGTCAGCTGCGTCCCCGACGAGGCGGAGACCGTCGCGGAGAGGCCGGGCTGGCCGGTGATGTTCACGTACCAGGTGACGCCCACCGGGAGGTTCGACTCCGTGAAGGTGACCGTGTAGGGGAACGGCGCCGACGAGGAGAACGGCACGGAGACGTTCTGCGCCAGGCCCGCCACGGTGAACGTCCCCGGGGACGGGGTGGACCAGTAGGTCGCGCTCGTCGCGGCCGTGTAGTCGTAGGTCCCGTTCTGCAGCACGAGCGAGAGCGTGGTGCCCGAGTCGCTCCCCACCGTCGCGACCAGACCGGGCTCGCCGGTCACGTTCACGTACCACGTGGACCCGATCGGGAGATGGCTCTCCACGAACTGGACCTCGTACCGGGGGGTCGAGGACGAGGAGAAGGGGACGGAGATCTGCTGGCTCGTCCCGGAGACCGTGAATCCTCCCGTCGGGGTCGTCGTCCAGCTGGGGTTGTTCGACGCGGCCGTGTACGAATAGGTGCCGTTCGGGAGGCTCACCGTGAGCGTGGTGCCTCCGGTCGAGGTGACCGTCGCGGCGAGGGGGGCCTCTTCGGAGATGTTGATGTACCACGTGGTGCCGATCGGGAGCCCGCTCTCGACGAAGGTGACCGCGTAGGTGCCGGCCGCCTGGGCGAACGCGATCGTCTGGGAGACCGGTACCCCCGTGACGTTCACGAGGCCGGAGTCCGGCGTCGGCGTGTAGCCCTCCACGTAGCCGACCAAGAACGCGAACGATCCGTTGGGCTCCGTGAAGTTGATCGAGCTTCCCGTGCTAAACTCCGACCAGTCGTTGTAGTCGACCGACCAGTTGGTGCCGGCCGGCAACCCGGTCTCGACGAACGTCACCGTGACGGTCGGAGCCGTCGTCGAATTGTAGACGATCAGCACGTACTGGTTCCCCCCGGTGACGTTGACCGTGCCCGTGGCGATGGACGGCGTGTACGATCCGAAGTCGTACGTGTCGAACGTGTACGACCCGTTCGTGGTCCAGAGCCACGCCGAGGACGAATACGACCCGACGTACTGGTAGTCGAAGTAGACGTACCAGTAGTTGCCGCTCGGGAGGCCGGTCTCGTTGAAGACGACCAGGAACAGCTGGGTGAAGTTGATCGACACCGTCTGGTTCGCTCCGTCGACGGCGAGATACCCGAACGTCGGGTCCGCCTCGTACCCCTTCGCCGTGGGCGTGAAGTCGTAGCTCCCGTTCGGTTCCTGGAAGACGATCGTCGACGTCGTGGAGTTCTGGGCGACGTCGGTATAGTTCGGGAGGTCGAGGACGATGTTCCAGAGCGCGCCGGGGGCCAGCCCCGCCTCCTGGAACGTCACGGTGTAGGTGGGAGCGAGCGAGAAGACGATCGTCGCCGAGTCGTTCGATCCCGCGATGACGAGGGTCCCGGTGACCGGGGTCGCCGTGTACGCCCAGACGGGCTCCACGGTGAAGTTGTACGTGCCGTTGGCGACGGAGAAATTCAGGTACGCATCGTACGAGCCCAAGTACAGGCTACCGGTGGCGTTCTCGAGCTGGGCCTCCCAGTACGTGCCCGTCGCCAACCCGGTCTCGACCAGCCCCGCGGTGTAGAGCTTCGTGTAGTTGATCGGGACCGTCACCGGGCCGCCCGAGACCTCGAAGTACTGGTACCCCTCGGTGTAGTAGCCCGTGATCTGCGTCGGCGAGATGTAATCGACGAAGATCGTCGCGTTCGGCAGCTCGAGCGTGAACGAGACGTTGGTCGTGTAGTTGACGTACGGTCCGAAGTTGGTGTCCACGGAGCCGCCCCAATAGGTTCCCGCCGGCAGACCCTGCTCCAGGAACGTCACCGGGTAGAGCGGGGGAGGGACGAAGTTGACGATGACGGAGACGGCCGCCCCGTTGACCGTGAACGTGCCGGTTGGCGGCGAGGCCAGGTAGAGACCGATCATCCCGGACGAGTAATTGTACGTCCCGTTCCCGAGCGAGAACAGCGCCCCGAGCGGCGTGTACGACGAGAGGTTCTCCTGAATCCCCTCCGAGGCGTTGGTCACGTTGACCCACCAGGTCTGGTACGTGCTGAGGCCGGTCGCGTTGAAGGTGACCGGGTAGAGGACCTGGTGGAAGATCACCCGGATGAACACCGGACCGCCGTTGACGGCGTAGTTGGTCTTCGCCGGTCCGAAGAAGCCGGCGACCGCCCCGGCGGAGTAGTTGTACGTGCCGTTCCCCAACGAGAACGACAGCGAGCCGGTATCGTTCGCGACGGTCCCGGACTTGGTCGTGCTGTGCGTCGTGATGCTCCAGGTCGCGCCGTTGGTGAGTCCCTGCTCCTGGAAGTCGACCTTGTACGGTCCCTTCAGCGCGGGGACGCCGACGCTGAGGACCTGGCCGACCCACGTGAAGCAGTCGGTCCCGGAGGAGGCGATCTCGGCCGTCGTGTTGTTCGAACCGACGCTGACGTTCACGAGGTAGCTCTTCGTGTCCGAGAGGTTCCCGTAGCTCCAGGTCGCCGTCGACTGGTGCGGGTCGCTGCCCGGGAACGCGTCCGCGTCGATCGTGGTCCCGTTCCAGATCGCGGAGTTGCCCGGGAGCTGGCCGTCGGCGACGATGTAGGTGGTCTTGGCCTGCGAGGAGTTGGCGGTGCTGTAGTTCAACTGGGCGTCCTCAAAGTTGGGGGCCGGGGTGCCGACGGGGGAGGCTCCGGTATAGACCGTCACCTGGTGGATGTTCGAGGAGCTGGAGTTGTCAAAGATCGCGATGAGTGAGAGCGAATCGTCCAAGGGAGCGACCGGACTGACTCCCCACGGGTCGGCTCCGTTCGTGACCCCGGACGGGATCCCGGTGATGTTGTTGATCCCGTTGACGACGTACGGAGTGACCTCGGCGATGAACGTGTAGATGTACGTGGGGGACCAGCACGGGGACGGCGTCGCATAGGCCGTCCACGTTCCGGTGACGTTGGCGCCGTTGACGGTCGCGTAGGCGGGCGGGACGGAGTTGTTGAGGATCGACCAGATCATGTAGGCGGCGACCAGATTCGAGGTCGAACCGCCGGGCCAGGTGATGTTGACCTGCCCGTACCCCGAATTCCGGATCGCGGCGCCACCGGCCACGTAGCCGTACGGACCCGTGTAGGTGGCGTAGGGCGTCACCTGCGAATTGAACAACGGAGACGAACCCGAAGCGGGCGAGGGCGGAGAGGTAGGTTGGGAGGCTGCGGTCGAAGCCACATCGCCTCGGCTTCCGGTTCCGAGGCACGTACCGGCCACGGCACCCGACGTCGCCGGTGGGGCAGCCTTGGAGACACCCGCCGAGACGGACGGATGGGTCGGGACCGCGGCGGGGGACCCGCCAGCGAGCGCCGGCAGCGCCGTCGTCGCGGGGAGCACGATGGCCCCCAGGAGCATGAGAAGGGCGACTCCGATGACCAACGGGATCGCCCACGTAGTCCGAGATTGGACCCCGCTCGGATGCGAGGGGCGGGTGGACGCCTCGGGGAGGAGACGTCCTCGGTTCGTTCCGTTCGTCGGCGAAGTGCTCCGTTCCTCGTTGGGTTCCGGCATGGGGGTACCGTGGGCGGGAAGGGCACGAAATTCGTTGTATAACGGCTTCGTTCGCCCCGTCCCTGTCGCGAGTCCGGCCGGAACCGGCGATGCCGGGCCAATCCCGGAGCTCCGGAGGAGATCACCGCCAGCCGAGGGCCGAGGAGACGCGGTGGGTCGTCCCTGCCCGGTGCTCCGCCCCTGTGACTACATATAGATGTCTACACATGTGTAGGTCGTATGTCGAGTCGCACGGTATCGCTCGAGCGATCGGCCTACGAGCGCCTGCGGGCCGCCAAACGACCCGGTGAGAGTTTCTCGGGGACGGTCAACCGACTGCTCGAAGGCACCCGCCCGACCTTCCGGTCGCTGGCTGGCTTCCTCTCCCCTACGGAAGCACGGGCGGTCCGGGAGGCCATCGCGCGCATGCGGGCCCTCGAGTCGAAACCGGAACGTCGCGGCCTACGAAGCCTGGTGGAGTCCGGTGGGAGTCACCCTCGACACTAACGTGCTCGTCGATCTCCTGCGAGGCGACGGGAAGACGCTCGACCAACTGGACCGACTCGAACGCTCGGGTCTCGCTCCGGTCCTGAGCGCGGTCGCCGTCTTCGAGGCCCTTTCGGGCGTGGAATTCACCAAATCGAGATCGGAGCGCGTTCGACTCGAGCTGTTGCTTCGGCAGTTTCCGATCGAGCCGTTCGACCTCGACTCCGCTCGTCGGGCGGGGGAGCTGCGAGCGGAGCTGCTCCGATCCGGAAAGTCCCCCGGTGCTCCCGACGTCATGATCGCCGGGCACGCGCTCTCCCAGGGTCACACACTGGTGAGCCGGGACCGGAACCTCGCGGCGGCGGCCCGAGCCCTCGGGCTGCCCGTAGAAACGTTCTGACGACCCGTCGAGCGCAGCCAGGTTCAAGCGGTTCCGAGGCTTCCGCGGCGGTCGTGGCCGCACAGCCCGCGAGCGGACTCCGCACCTACGTGGTCGGGTTGTACCGCCCCGGGCCGAACCGACCGCAGATCCCGACCGAGGACCGACCGCAGCTGCTGCGCGGGCACCTCGAATTCCTGCAGAAGCTCCGGGAATCCGGGGAACTGATCGTGTACGGTCCCTCGGAGGACGATACGATCGTCGGACTCGTGGTGTTCGCTACGGACTCGGTCGACCGGGCCCGCGCCCTCATCGCTCTCGATCCGAAGCTGGTACAGGGAGACCTGGTGCTCGACCTGATGGAGTGGCATGCGGCTCCCGGCCTGACCCTTCCCTAGGGGATCCACGAACGCATCCCGCACGGCAGCTCGGCCGACCGGGGAATCTCGACCGGCCACCCGCCGGGCCGGGGATAAATAGCGGTCCCGAGTTTGCGGGGCATGCCCGCCCGCACCTCCTCGAATCGTGAGTCCAAGTTTGCGAAGGCGATCCTCACCCGGAACCTGAAGGTCCAGCCCGGGGAGACCGTGATCATCGAGGGGTGGAGTCGCGTCCTGCCCTGGGCCACGGCGCTCGCTCGCGAGACCCGCCGTCTCGGGGCGTATCCGATGGTCCTCTACGAGAACGAGGACGCGTACTGGGATTCGGTCGACGCGCGCGAGGACAAGGTCCTGGGCGCGACCCCCGCGCACGAGTGGGCCGCCCTCGGGAAGACGAACGTCTACATCCACATGTGGAACGCGGGGGACCGGCTTCGTCTGGATGCGCTCGGGGCCGAGCGGGGCGGAAAGCTGTTCCGCTGGAATCCCGCGTGGTACAAGGCCGCCTCCAAGGCCGGGCTCCGGGGCAGCCGACTGGAGATCGGCCGGCCGTTTCCCAACCTCGCCAAGGTGTACGGGGTGGACATGGACTCGTGGATGGACCAGGTCGTGGAGGCGAGCCTGGTCGACCCCAACCAGCTCGCTACCGCGGGGAAGCCGATCCAGCGGGCGCTCGAGAAGGGCCGCCGGATCCGCATCACCGCCGACAATGGCACCGATCTGACGCTGGGCCTCAAGCACCGCCCGGTGCGCATCGACGATGGCCGTCTGTCGAAGGAGGACCTGAAGCGCCCGTTCGGGATGCTGAACCTCCTCCCCGCGGGGACCGTCCGCGTCGCCCTCGACGAGAACGTCGCCGAGGGGAAGGTCGTCGCCAACCGGACGAGCTACAACGACATTGGAATGTCGACCGGGGGATGGTTCCAGTTCCGGCGCGGAAAGCTGGTCCGCCACCACTTCGATACCGGCGCGGAGTTCTTCGACAGGGACTACGCGAAGGGAGGGAAGGGGCGCGACCAGCCGGGCTACCTCGCGATCGGACTGAACCCGAAGTTGCACAACACCCCCCAGCTCGAGGACCGCGAGGCCGGGTGCGTCACGATCTCGGTCGGGAACAACGTGTTCTTCCCCGGCGGGAAGAACAAATCGAAGTTCGGGGGGATTGTCGTGATCGCCGGTGCGAAGGTCGAGGTCGACGGCAAACCGGTGCGGATGCCCGGGTAGAATCGCGCCCCGCCCGCCCTCCGGGGAGGTCGGGCGGCGCAACCGGCGACAACCCCTTCGAGCCGCGGACGACGGCCATCCTTTTCCCCGCCGTTCCTCTGCGGCGTTCGATGGTCTCGACGATCGACCTGATGGATTTCGTCCACGAGCTCCGGGAGGAGTTCTTCGAATGCGCGGCGCAGCTCGGGTGGGAGGAGTTCACCAAGGATCGGGGGGTCAGCATGCTGTCGTTCCGCGACGTCTTCCTGCATCTCGCGTACGTCGAGGAGCAGCACGTGACCGAGTTCTGCGAGGGTCGACCGACGCAGTGGATGCGTGAGGTCATGCAGATCCCCAAGGACCGATACCTCGACCTGGAGTCGGTCCGGCAGCGACTCCGCGAGGTTCGGGCCATGGGCGACGTCCGGTTCCGGAAGTGGAACACGCCGGAGGAGCTGGCGAAGCCGGCGGTCTGGGTCGCGGG